>JAVBXV010000342.1 GCA_030824405.1 Anaerolineales bacterium
CTTCACCCTCGCGGCAGATGTCACCCCTCCACCTGGGTATGTTCCCCCCACACCTATTGCCACCCTCGGCCCCCTATTCCCTGCCGCCGCACCAGATACCGCCAACGGCGCCGCGATCTTCGTGGAAAAATGTATGCCCTGCCACGGTGAAACAGGCATGGGCGATGGTCCCCAAAGCGCAGACCTGCCTGTCTCTGTTGCCGCGTTAGGCTTGCCCGAAACCGCAAACAAAGCCGTGCCAGCCGCCTGGTACACCCAGGTCACACGCGGAAATCTCGAACGCTTCATGCCGCCCTTCGCCAGCCTGACCGATCAGGAACGTTGGGATGTCGTTGCATACGCGCTCACCCTGCACACCACACCCGCACAAATTGAAGCGGGCAAAAATCTTTTTAACGCCAACTGTGACGCCGACTGCGCCAAAATATTCAGCAGCCAGGAAATGATGTCTGCGCTTTCACAAGACGACATCGCATTCATGGTGCAGAATGGCGAGGATGCATTTGGAAGCAGCTTCACCGATCAGGAAGCAGCCGACGTTGCGGCCTACATCCGCACCTTGACCTTCGCTGCGCCTCAAGCCGCCCCGACAGTTGCTCCTGTTACCGAAACCCCCGTCGCCGCTGATGCAGTTGGCACTCCGTCCGCTGAGACAACACCTGTCGAAGGCACACCGCAGACTGAAGTCACGCCTGAAGCGGTTGTTGTTGCAGGCATTGGAAATATCAGCGGCAGCGTGGACAATCAAACTGGCGCGGCACTTCCTGCTGATCTCAAAGTCGAACTACGCGGCTTTGAACATGGCGGTGACCCGAGCGCTGGACCGCAGGAAATCATTTCACTCGAAGGCGCCATCAATGCAGATGGAAGCTATCTCTTTGAAAATGTTGAACTACCTGAAAACAGAATCTACCTTGCCGAAATTAACATGAACGGCATCAAGTATCAATCTGAATTTGCAGTCATTGCCGCAGAGACCACCGAACTCAATCTGACACCGATCACAGTCTACGGCACCACCGAAGATTTCTCCGTCCTGCAAGTGGACGCGTTGCAATATTATTTTGACTACGCCAACGAAACCGATGTGCAGATCATCGCAGTCTACTCAATCACCAACCCAACCAATAAAGCGGTGATCATCAAAGTGGATGCGGCTCAGGAAATTCCATTTATCAAAATGCCAGAAGGCGTTACCAGCATGGGCTATGAAGCCTCGCAGGATAGCGCTCCCTTCACGGCGCTGGAAGATGGCTTTGCCATGCTCCCCACCACAGATACCCCCTATGGGTTGATCGCCTTTGCAACCGTTGCAAAAGATAAAAAGATTAGCCTTGAACAAACTGTTGTGCTGCCCGTTACAGAAGTGATGCTGCTCATCCCCGCAGGTGTTACCGCCGAAGGCGAAACACTTTCAGACAGCGGCGTGCATGACTTTGAAGGCGGCACGTTCACCATGTACACCTCTCCCAGCATGGCGGCTGGAGATACATTCTCCTTCACACTTTCTGGCGAACCAAAAAGCACCGCCGTCAACCCAGACTTGACCCAAAACCAAACCCTGTTGATCGGCATTGGCGCACTTGGCCTGACCCTGATCCTTGCGGGCGCCTGGTTGTACTGGCGCGATACCAGGAAAAATAAAGCCGATATCCTCGATGAAGATGAAACCGACGAAGACGAAGAGGATGACGACGATGAATATGATGACGCCGAATCCATTTTGGATGCGATCGTTGCCATTGATGACCTGCACCGCGCAGGCAAGATCTCTGACGAAGCCTATCAAAAACGCCGCGCTGAATTGAAAAGCGCATTGAAACGAAAATCCTAAGACGAAAATCCCAATGTAATTAAGTCATGGCGGGGGCACACTTCAATGCCCCGCCATGACGGATGGAAACCCATGATCGAAACCAAAAAGCTTGTCAAAAGATTTGGCTTAAAGATCGTCCTGCGCGGCGTGGATTTTAGCGTTCAGCCTGGCGAGTTCGTTGCCTTGCTCGGCCCAAACGGAGCAGGCAAAACGACCTTCCTCAGAATTCTGGCTTCCCTGTCCCGCCCATCTCTGGGTGAAGTGACCGTGGCAAACTATAAACTGCCCGATCAAGCCGCCCAGGTGCGCGCCAAACTTGGCGTGGTCTCTCATTTACCTTTACTTTACCCAGACCTGACCGCCGAAGAAAACCTGCGTTTTTATGCGCGCATGTACGGCATCGACGAACAGGAAAAACGCATCACCGAAGTTCTGAACATGGTTGGGCTTGAACACCGCCGCAAGGATTTGGTCAGCACATTTTCACGTGGCATGCAGCAGCGTCTCGCCATTGGCCGCGCCGTTGTCCACGACCCTGAAGTAATGCTGTTCGATGAACCCTACACGGGTCTCGATCAGGATGCTTCTGAAATGCTGGATGATGTGCTTCGTTCTGTGGCCGCCAAGGGACGCACCGTGGTGATGACCTCTCACGATCTGGCCCGCGCCGAAGACCTGGCCACCCGCTTTGACATTCTCTCACGCGGTGTGATCGTGGCCTCCGCAAGACACGAAGATATCAAAAATACGAATTTGCTGGCATTCTATAAAAAGGCGATCGAATCATGAAAGCACCATCCCCATCCTTCTTCAAAGCCATGATGGCGATCGTCAGAAAAGACCTCGCTGCCGAATTCCGCTCGCGTGAATTACTCTCCGCCATGCTGGTCTTCTCCCTGCTGGTGATTATCATTTTCAACTTCGCACTGGAATTGGACGTGAAAGTACGCGAATCAGTCACTGCAGGCGTATTGTGGACCACCTTCGCCTTCGCGGGAACGCTCGGCCTCAACCGCTCCATGGCTGTTGAAAAAGACCGCGGCTGCATGGACGGTCTCCTGCTCGCCCCCGTGGACCGCTCTGCAATTTACTTTGGCAAAGCCATCAGCAACCTCGCTTTCATGCTCGTCGTTGAAGCGATCGTACTTCCCGTCTACAGCATGTTGTACAACACCAATCTTTTTCAACCAGGGTTATTACTTGTGATTCTGCTCGGCTCCATCGGATACATCGCCGTGGGCACACTGCTCGCCGCCATGTCTGTGCAGACCCGCACCCGCGATGTAATGCTTCCCATTCTTCTTTTTCCGATTGCCATTCCCGTGCTGCTGGCCGCTGTCAAAGCCAGTAGCGGTTTTCTCAATGGCGCAGAGTTTTCCGAGATCCTCGCTCCGCTCAACCTGCTGGTTGTCTACGATCTGATCTTCATCGCCATCCCTTTAATGTTTTTCGAATACGTGGTTGAGGAATAGTTCTGAAAGAGAACAAAACTGCAAATTCTATATTTCCATAAACGACATTCTCAGTTGTTTTTATGTCAAATAAAGTCTAATAGATGCAATAAAAATATTATCAAGGAGTACGCATGCAAACAAAACCAACCGCCCTCAAGATACTGGATGTAGTCTCTCTCATCCTGCTTGGTATATCCACCTATCTTGCCCTCTTCTTCGCCCCCACTGAAGCCGTCATGGGAGATGTACAACGCGTCTTCTACTTCCATATCGGTACTGCCTGGGTAGGCTTGCTCGGCTTCGTGATCGCAGCTGTGGCAGGTATCGTATACCTCATCACAAAAGATATGCGCTGGGACCGTTTCGAAGTAGCCGCAGTTGAAGTCAGCACAGTCTTCTTCTTCATCACCATTGTGCTCGGTTCCATTTGGGCTCGCCCCGCCTGGAACACCTGGTGGACGTGGGACCCACGCCTCACCACCGCCGCGATCACCGAGTTGATCTACATCGCCTACTTCATGTTAAGACAGGGCATTGAAGATCCAGAAAAACGCGCCCGCTTCGGCGCAGTCTACACACTGCTGGGTGGCTTAAGCGCTCCGCTTACCTTCATGGTCATTCGTCTCTTCCGCACCATTCACCCTGTTGTGATCGGCAACGCCAGCGCAGCAGCCGAGGGTGGTTTCAGCATGACCCCCGATATGCGCACAGCCTTCTTCTTCGCACTCTTCGCCTTCACTGTCATCTTCGTTGACATGATCTGGCATCGCCTTCGCCTCGGCGCTTTAGAGGAAAAGGTCGAACAACTCAAACTCAACACTTCACTTTAGGAGAACAATATGTTCCTCGAAACCATCCCCGATACTTCAGGTTACATGATCGCAGGATACGCGATCTCATTCATCACCATGGGCATTTATGCGGCCAGCTTGTACATCCGCCATAACAACCTCAAGCGCGATCTTGAAATACTCGAAGCCCTTGAAGAGAAAACAAAAAAGAAATAACACAGGCTAAAAAAGTCCGCTTATAATGTAAGCGGACTTTTTTCTTATGAGAAAAAGACGTTGGTTGGGCGGACTTCTGTCAATACTAATTGCCTTCACAGGCACAGCGTTTACGCGCGATATTTCAACTGCGCTCACTCCCAATCTGCAAATTGATTCTGCTCCCAATCCCCCGCCTGGCCCAGACCGCTACACCGTCATTGCCGTGGAATATACCGAATACAAATGGTATATGGCCACCTGGAAAACCCAAAAAGCAGTCTGCTCCGTGGTCATAGACCACGATGGGCCGCCGCTCCCCGAAGATGTTTTTCAAGATTGCGGAGAAGACATCCATGATACATGGGTGGAACAAGCACCCTGTTTGAAAACAAAACAATATCTCTGCGAAGGTTATTACACCTACCTTGTGGATAGCTGGCCTGCTGAAAAAGAAATTGCCATGCAGCTCGCACAGGCGTCTGCATGGATCTCACTGGAAGATTGCGAACCCGTTCTAAGCACATCCACAAACATATGCGAATCCGCGCCCACCCTGGTGATCTCAGGGCTTGAACCACTGCCAAACGAATCCATCATCCGCGTCGAGGGGATGTACAACGGCGAATCATTTTCCTGCAAAGACACAGACACATGCAAGTTCCACATCAACCAAACCAGTGAAGAAGGCGTAATTGTTGAATTCTGGGCGTACTCCTCCTATGGCGACAGCAGCTTGATCTACACAGCCAGAGTCCGCGTACAAAAAGAGGACGAAGGCGACCCAGACCAACTCTACTGGTATGTGGATGTGCTCTCCTCGCAATGGCAGGGACAGGCCGTTGCCACCTGCTCCGACTCCTGGGGAACCTTCCCTCCCGTTGGCGGAGTGCCTGAATGGCTGTCCACGCCGAAACACAGTGAAGAGCTCAGCAGTGACATTCCCTACACTTACCTCGCCGCGAACCTCATCCGTCAAGGCGCTGTGGATGCAAGCAACTGCCCAGATGGCGGACTGGATTCCAGCGGCAACGTCAACCAATGCGGGCTCGAACAAGCCCGTCCAGCCGTCAGAGACTGGCAGAATCAATTCGACGAATTAATTCTCAGCACCGCAAAAGATACCAGCGTACCCGCGCGATTATTAAAAAATCTATTCGCAAGAGAAAGCCAGTTTTGGCCGGGCATCTATCAGGCCGCTGGAGACGTGGGTCTGGGTCAACTGACAGAGAACGGAGCAGACACCACTCTGTTTTGGAATCGTTCGTTTTACGATCAGTTCTGTCCTATGGTATTGGAAGACGGCGCATGCAACGTAGGCTATATGCATCTCGATGAATACGAACAAACCCTGCTACGCCGTGCATTGGTGGGAAGTGTCAACGCAACCTGTGAAGATTGCCCGCTTGGCCTTGACCTGACACAAGCTGATTTTTCCGTGGGCGTTTTTGCGCACACCATGATCGCCAACTGCGAACAGGCAGGCCAGGTGATCTATAACTACTCAGGGAAAACGCCAGGCGAAGCCGCCGCGTATGAAGATCTGTGGAAATTCACCCTCGTCAATTACAACGCAGGCGGGGGCTGTCTCGCGGAAGGCATCACGCATGCACTCGGCGAAAATCTTGAGCTCACCTGGGAGAACGTCTCCCCCTTCCTGCATGGAGCCTGCTCTGGTGCAGTCAGTTACGTGAACGATATCAGTAAATAAATCACCATAAATTGATTACGCCGCAGATCGCTTGCGGCGTTTTTTTATCCTCAATCTTGTGCTAAACTAAACAAAATAAAATTCGGAGGGCACATGCTCACCCCTGTAGAACAGATCCTCTTTGTAGTTGCAACACTGGTTTCGCTATACTTTACCTACCGCGGCGTGATGAAGATCGTCGGTCACATTTCAAGCGGGCAGGGAAAAGTAGATTGGTCCCTTTTGCCAAAACGGATTGGCGAACTCATCGTCAAGGTGGGTTTGTTCCAGCCCGTTTTTCGTTTCAGGTTGGGACCCAGCATTTTGCATGGGCTCATCGGCTGGGGATTTCTCTCGTTCTTATTGATCAATCTCGCCGACCTGATCTACGCCTATACTGGTTTCAAACTTTTAGAGAACACGGGTCTGTTTGGGGATGCATATCGTCTGCTGGCAGATATTGCCAATGTCGCGATCATCGCTGGCATTCTCGCAATGGCCATTCGGCGCTTCCTCCTGCGACCTGCGACTCTGTCCACGCGCGATACAACTTTGCTTCACCCGAAAGCTCGCTTCGGCATCCTGCGTGATTCAGCGATCGTGGCCACATTCATCTTTATTCATAACGCCATGCGCTTTTTGGGAGAATCTTTCAGCGTGGCATTGGCAGGTGAAGCTGACAGGTGGCAGCCAAACATCTCAGCAGTGGCAGGCTTATGGTCAGGTGTGGATGCGCAGACTTTGGTCATCGGTGAGCACATTGCGTTCTGGCTGTCCATTGGCGCAGTAGTTGCCTTCCTGCCTTACTTCCCCTATTCAAAACATATTCATCTTTTCTTTGCTCCCTTGAATTTCGCGTTGAAGCCCGAACGAAAATCAATCGGCGAATTAAGTTACATCAATCTCGACGATCAAAGCATCGAACAATTTGGCGCGGCAACCATGAAAGACCTCGGCTGGGAACAGATCATGGACAGCTACGCCTGTATCATGTGTTTCCGCTGTCAGGAAGTTTGCCCCGCGTACAATACGGGCAAGCTGCTTTCGCCCGCCGCGTTGGAAATTAACAAACGCTATCACTTGAACGATGGCGGCCTGACCGATGTGCCGATGCTGAATTTGATCTCTGAAGAAGCGGTTTGGGCTTGCACAAGCTGCGGCGCATGCGTGGACATTTGCCCCGTGGGCAATGAACCGATGCGTGACATTTTGGACATCCGCAGAAATCTTTCGATGATGGAAAGCGCGTTCCCGAAGCAATTGGAAACCGCATTCAAAGGCATGGAGCGCAACCAGAACCCGTGGAATGTTTCGCAGGGTAACCGCATGAAATGGGCGGAGGGCATGAGCGTGCCGACCATTGAGCAGAATGCCGAACCTGAAATTTTATGGTGGGTTGGCTGTGCGCCCGCAACAGACTCACGCGCACAAAAGACCGCGCAAGCCTTTGCAAAGATCTTGAACGCGGCAGGCGTGAACTACGCCGTGCTCGGCAAGAACGAATCCTGCACAGGTGATTCTGCAAGACGCGCAGGCCGTGAAGACATTTTCTTTGGTCTGGCTACACAGAACGTGGAAATATTAAATGATGTGGCTCCAAAACGGATCGTGACGACCTGCCCGCATTGTTTGCATACGATCAAGAATGAATACCCTGCCTTTGGCGGGAATTATCAAGTGATTCACCACACGCAATTAATTAATGAGCTGGTGGGCGCTGGAAAGATCTCGATGAATCTCGAAGGCGACAATATGAAAGTTACTTTCCACGATCCCTGTTATTTGGGACGGCACAACAAGATCACCGATGCGCCGCGCGATGACTTGAAATCTGCGGGCATTGAAGTGGTTGAAATGCCGCGCAACGGAGCCAAATCCTTCTGCTGTGGAGCAGGCGGCGCGCAAATGTGGAAGGAAGAGGAAGCAGGCACAGCACGCGTGAACTCAACCCGCTTTGCTGAAGCCAAAGCCACAGGCGCAGACACGGTTGCGGTCGGCTGTCCCTTCTGCTTAACAATGATGACCGACGCCGCAAAAGGCGAAGGCAGTGAAATTCAAGTGAAAGATGTAGCCGAGATCGTGGCCGAGAGAATGAAAAGTTAGTAACCAGAAAATAGTGATTTGTAATCAAAGAGCGGGTGACCCTTTCGAGTCACCCGCTCTTTACTTTTTATAATTACGGACCACCTGCTGATCGTTTACGGAATTGCAGTAATGACCAGATTATCAAACGCGATCTTCAAAGTCTCATCGGGTTCGTACATCGCCAGGCTAAAACTGACCTCACCCGCTTCGGTGACCGTGGTATCGGTCACATCTTTGATCTTCTGTCCATTGACATATAGTGTAAAGGTCGAGCCGTTCACCTCAAGCGAGATCTTATTGACCACACCTGGATCAAGCGAGATGGCATTATTCGATTCGTAACTCCAAAACTCGATCACATCCTGATATTTTTTTGTCGGCCAAACTTCGCCAGAGGATGTCCCATCATTGAAGATCGAGAAAGAATAGTGTGGGCCGCTGAGCCCATCCACTTCGCGAACAGAGAGTTCCAGCAACATATCGCCAGCACTGGCCGCGCTTTCGATAACGGTCGCGTCCATGCTCCACACAAAATCTTTAGCTGAAAAATCTGGGATGGATGTGATCGCGAAAAGGTATTGCTGTTTGCCTGTCATCGTTACGGTGTATTGGCCATCTGCTATCGTGGTATTAACTTCGCCGTACTCATCGGATTCAAGCCCAACATCCCAGCCATTGTTATTCGAACTAAAATCATCCTCGAATAGAATTTCTCCAGTGGCAACAGACGGTTCAACAGCCGCTCCATCTGCCGCTGTTTGAGCGACAACATCACCAGCTTCATCTACCACCAACAAAGTCCCCGCATTGTAAGAGACTCCCATCAACACTAATCCCCCTTCACCGATCTCGATCTGCATTCCTGTTGGGAAGGTCAGCGCTTCAGTATAGACACCTACCGCCGAGCCAGTCAACAAAATATCACCACCAGCCAATTGGTATCTCCCACTGAGAACCTCCAACCAGATCGGCTGTTCGTATTTTCCAGGCCCCAGGCGGATGACAATAGACGGTTCCTCTGTAGCAGGAATGGAGGTGGCTGTGCTAACTGGCAATTCAGTTGTTATAACAGCCTCCTCTGGTGGAAGTGAAGCAGAAGGGGCAATCGTCGGCTCGGTTTGAGAAAAGACACCGCAGGCCAATAACACGAACATAACAGCGATCAATCCTGTTAAACGAAGTACTTTATTCTTATTCATTTTTCCTCTCCTTGATTATTGTCATCCCCATTACTTTTGATTCGAGTAGTTGCTTTTTACAACCATCGCTTTGTGAAATATACCACACAACATAGAGCGCACTTTATCACGATCATGGTTGGATATCCATTCAACGAGTAAATAAAACACCCACCCTGTTATTCCTTCATCCTTAATCATTCAACCTTCATCCTTTGTTATAATCCCAGCAACCAAATCTCAGGAGAGAGAGTACATGCCCAAAAAGAAGGGTTCTATTGCGCTTCCCCTCGACAAAGATGACATCATTAAAGATTATCGATATGCCTATCAAAGCAGGCAGGCATCCCTTATAGGGCGAAGAGAAGTTCTTAGCGGTAAGGCAAAATTTGGCATCTTCGGCGATGGCAAGGAAATTGCCCAACTCGCCATTGCGCGCGCCTTTCAAAAAGGCGACTGGCGTTCTGGGTATTACCGCGATCAAACCTGGATGTTCATGCTTGGCGTAATGAGCATTCAGGAATTTTTTGCCCAGCTATATTCACATGCCGATGTCACTTACGATCCCGCCAGCGCAGGCCGTCAGATGAACGCACATTTCGCCTCGCGCAATTTATATCCCAACGGCTCGTGGCGTCCGCAAACACAAATGTACAACACTGCGTCAGATGTTTCCCCAACTGCCGCACAAATGCCGCGCGCAGTGGGCCTAGCCTACGCATCGGTAATTTATCGCAAAGTAAAAGAACTTCAAGACCAAAAAGATTTTTCCAATGAAGGCAACGAGATCGCCTTTGCCACCATCGGCAACGCGTCCACCTCGGAAGGTTTGTTTTGGGAATCGGTCAACGCCATTGGCGTGCTCAAAGCTCCCGCCATCATCACCATCTATGATGACGGCTACGGCATCTCCGTCCCCAATCAATTTCAAATGGTCAAGGAAAACATCGGCTCGCTGCTTAAAGGCTTCGAGCGCGATCCGCGCACCCCGCACGACAAAACCCAAAACGGCTACGATCATTACACTGTCCACGCATGGGATTATCCTGCGCTCATCGAAACCTATCTCAGCGCCGCCGAGATCGCCCGCGAATATCACATCCCCGCGCTCGTGCATGTCATCGACGTGACGCAGCCGCAAGGTCACAGCACATCGGGCAGTCACGAACGATACAAAACCCCAGAACGACTCAAGTGGGAAGAAGAATTTGACGGACTCAAAAGAATGCGCGCCTGGATGATGGAACAGCGCATCATATCCGCGCCCGAACTTGCCTCGCTTGAAAAAGCAGACTATGAAGCTGTGGAAGGATTCCGCAAAGCCGCATGGGACGCATACCTCTCCCCCATTCTTGATGAACGCAACCAAGTGATGGACATGATCGAAGAGATCGCGGGCAGTTCGAGCCATGCTGCAGAGTTGCGAATACTCAAAGATCGGCTGTCCGCTCTCCCGTCGTTGACGAGGCGTGATATCCATGGCGCCGCACATGAAGTGTTAAGACTCCTGCGCGACGAAGCGCATCCCTCAAAGGAAGTCCTCATCCAATGGAAGCACGCAGACGACAAAATAAATTTGGAACGTTACGGTTCTTATTTGTACTCGGGCACCGCCATGAAAGTGGACGAAGTGCCGCCCGTGTATTCTGATAGCTCGCCGAACATGTTTGGCTTTGAAGTGGTCAACGCCGCATTCGATGCCGCGCTGGCCCGTGACCCGCGCCTGATCGCTTTCGGTGAAGACGTTGGCAAACTCGGCGATGTGAATCAGGGTTTCAAAGGCATGCAGGAAAAATATGGCGAGTACCGTGTAACCGATACAGGGATTCGTGAAGCGACAATTTTGGGTCAGGCAATTGGCATGGCCATGCGCGGACTGCGCCCGATCGCCGAGATTCAATATCTGGATTATGTTTTGTACGCACTGCAGATCATGTCTGACGATCTGGCAACGCTGCACTGGCGCACCGCTGGCGGACAAAAAGCGCCCGTCATCATTCGCACCCGCGGACATAGACTCGAAGGCATCTGGCATTCGGGTTCGCCGATGTCTGGCATCTTAAGTCTTGTGCGCGGCATGTATGTTTTGGTTCCGCGAGATATGACCCGCGCCGCTGGTTTTTACAACACTTTATTAAAAGCAGACGAACCCGCCATTGTGGTGGAAGTGTTGAACGGCTATCGTGTGAAAGAACGCGTGCCCAAAAACATTGACGAAATGACATTGCCCCTCGGCGTGCCAGACATCATCCGTGAAGGCAGGGATGTTACGCTCGTTACCTATGGAGCCTGCTGCCGCATCGTGATGGAAGCCGCGGATAAACTCAGCAAAGTTGGCATTGAAATTGAAGTGATCGACGTGCAATCGCTGATGCCCTTCGACATTCACAGCAAGATCGTTGAGTCGCTGAAAAAGACTTCGCGTGTTCTTTTTGTGGACGAAGATGTTCCAGGCGGAACGACTGCCTACATGATGCAGGAAGTGATCGAAAAACAAGGCGGCTATTACCATTTGGACTCCCCCGCAAAAACCCTCTCAGCCAAGGCGCATCGCCCCTCCTACGGCAGTGACGGGGATTACTGGAGCAAGCCCAATGTGGAAACGGTTTTCGATACAGTGTACGAAATGATGCACGAAGTGGACCCTGCGTTATATCCAAAAATTTATTAACCGCAGAGAGCACGAAGGTTACCCTTCGTGACACTTCGTGGTGAAAAGAGGAAATTATGGCAACCAAAGTATTCGTCCCAAGGCTCGGCGAAGGGGTAGACGAAGTGACTGTTACAAAATGGCTCAAGCAGGTTGGCGATTCGATCAAGGAATTGGAACCCTTGCT
>JAVBXV010000111.1 GCA_030824405.1 Anaerolineales bacterium
GATCTCCACCATCCCGTAAGATGGGCCGCGGGTGGGTGTGATGTTTGTGCTTGGGGCGGCTGAAGCCAGAGATGAACTTACTGTCCAGGCGGTACCAACGAAGGCAAGCAATAGCAATATTGAAATGTATATTAAACGTTTGCTGCGGGGAAGGGCGGCAGATTCGGTCATGGGAGAAATGTGGGCAGACCTGTCGGCACAACATTTTCGTTATTGATAAAACATAGAATGCCTTGCGTTACACCTTCTGCTACGCGGTCAGTTTTCTCGGTCAGGATCTTGCGGTCCAGGTTGAGGAAGCCAGTTTCAATGATCGCGGTGATGGTGTTTGGGTCAATTTCAGAGAAGGCGTGATATTCACGCATATCTCCTGTGATACTGCCTGAATGAAAGGTAAGCCCTGTGGCGCTTTTATAACGGTCGGTTAAACAGGCGGTCAAACGCTGAGCGCGGTTGATGTCGCGTGTGTCCATGGATGCGGCTACTTTAAACCCAGTTGCCTCGTTGTTGACATAGACACATGAATCGTTGTGGATGGAAACCAGTGCCACGGCGCGATAGCCATTCAGACGTGTGTCGAATTCATTTAAGAGATCCACTTGAATCCCTTGCGCCTGCAAGCTGTCACGCACCATGGTTGCGATCTCCATGTTGACGTCTGCTTCGGTTAAGGTCACTTCTCCGTTTTCATCTGTGCAGACGGCGCCAGAGTCATTGCCATTGTGGCCGGCCACGATCCCGATCCGCAGTTGGGGCTGGGGACTCTGCACGACGGCATTGGAACCAGGCTGAGGCGTGAGAATGAGGCGCATTTGTTCCTGCAAGTTGCTGGCAAACAGGCTGTTGGGAGTCCATGCGGTAAATAAAGTCGCAAGTAAAACAGCCACGCCCAACGTTGTGGAAAAGGCATTGACGCTGTGAGATCTGCGCGACGGCCTTGCAGGGCGTGGAGCGGGGGCGGGGGTATGTTGATCTATGCTGTTCATGGTCGATTTCATGATATTCCGTAAAAAACAATTCCGCAAGGGCAGATTTAGCCCGCTCATGTTGTCCATTGGACACACGAGTTTTTGACTTGACTCTGCTTGTGGGCACAATTATTATAAATTTATGTATGGAGATATCTCTGTTGGAACCTATTGAAACCCCCTCCCTGTTGGGAGATTTACGCCTCGCCATGCGCGCCTGGTCTGCAGGTGTGACTGTTGTTACTGCGGTGAATGAGGGCGTTGCCCACGGTATGACCGTGAATTCATTTACGTCCATTTCGCTGGACCCCGCCATGATCACCATCTCTTTGCAGAAAACCACGCGCACATATGAATACGTTTCCAAAGCACAGGCATTTGGGTTGACCATTCTTTCCAGTGAGCAGGCGGATATTTCTGACCTCTTCGCTGGGCGCAAACCTGAAGTGCAGGATCGTTTTGCTGGCTTGCAGACTGAAACCCTTGTGACTGGCGCTCCCTTCATTGTGGGCGGGTTGGCCTGGTTGGATTGTCGCGTAGTTCAAACCTATGATGCGGGCATGAATACATTATTTATTTCAGAAGTAGTAGCTGCACGCGGAACAGGGGAAGGTTCGCCGTTGTTGTATCACAACCGCGAATATTGGAATTTGTCTCAAAAATAACTGTGTCGTTTGGCACAGGAGGGCAATATGTCCAATCCATTGAATGATGGGGAAAAACAAGTTCTTCTGAAACTTGCGCGTGAAGCATTGGAATGCGGCGTGATGCGAAAGCCGCTTCCGCCATTGGACACAAAGTTGTTATCGCTGAACCTGATCGAGAACGGCGCATCTTTTGTCACCCTCACCATTGATGATGATCTGCGCGGATGCATTGGGGCGCTCGAAGCCACGCAGCCTTTGGTGCAGGACGTGCGTGAGCATGCCATTGCCGCCGCGTTGAGCGATCCACGTTTTCTACCAGTAGCCGAAAATGAATTGAGCAGTATCAAGCTTGAGGTTTCGCGATTGACCGCTCCCGTTTTATTGGAGTATTCATCAGGCGAAGACCTGCTCAAGAAATTACGTCCGCATGTCGATGGGGTCATCCTTCAACATGGACGTTATCGTGCAACTTTTTTGCCGCAAGTTTGGGAGAAGATCCCAGACCCCGCTGAATTTCTGAGCGCGCTCTGCCATAAAATGGGGGCCAGTCAAAATCTGTGGCGCGATACAAAGTTGCAAGTTTATACATATCAGGTCGAAGAATTCCATGAATTGATATAAAATAAAGGAATGGCTGAACTTTTCCCTGAAAAACCCGATGATGGCATGTTCCAGGATGCGGTGGATGCTTTACGCCGCGGTGACCGCGCACGTGCCAAAGAACTACTAACCCTCCTTTTAAAGAACGATCAGAATAATGCCACCTATTGGGTGTGGATGAGTGCCTCGGTGGATAACACCAAGGAGCGCATTTACTGCCTGCAGGCAGCGCTCAAACTGGACCCTGAAAATGGTACAGCGAAACGAGGCTTGATCCTGCTCGGAGCATTAGCCCCAGACGAAACCATTCAGCCATTTCAAATGAATCGTCCGCGTGCGTGGGAGGAAAAACTTCTGCTCGCGAATGAGAAGCCCAAAGAAAAGGGATTCAAAGCCATTGCGAAAAGTCCCATTGCCCGTTTGATGACCGTTGTGTTGATCGGCGTTGGGTTATGTTCTGTGGTTGTGTTTGGGTTTATTCTTCCACGGCGCACAAATGTACAGCCAACTACTACAAATACCCCCGGGCCTTCGCCCACGTTTACAGCCACGCCAACATTATTTGGCGCAACCGCAATTGCATCGCCCACATATTTTGGCCCCACCCCCCTGTGGATGTTACTGCCTGAAACCTATACTCCCACCGCTTTATATGTAAACACACAACGTGCGCCTGAATCAATCGATCAATACCGTTCCGCCAAAATTGCCTATGAAAAAGGGGATTGGGATCTGTACATCCAGAACATGGAGTTGATCCTGCGCGCTGAGCCCCAATCTGCTGACGTTTACTATTACATCGGTGAAGCCTATCGCTTCAAGGGAAATGCCACCAAGGCTTTGGCCGCCTATAACGATGCGTTGGAAGTGAACCCCGAATTTGGCGCCGCCTATTTAGGCCTCGCCCGCGGACGTTTAATGCAGGACCCCAACACAAATGTAGAAATCCTGTTTAATGAAGCTATTGACCGTGACCCGAATTTTGGCGATATCTACCTTGAACGCGCGCGCTATTTCATTAATAGAAATGACCCCGAAGCGGCACTGGAAGATCTGGAAAAAGCAGATCAATTAATGCCTGAATCTCCCGCTGTGTACCTTGTCTACGCAAAGGCTTATCTTGCATTGGAAGATACCGAAAATGCACTGGCTGCCGCAGAAAAGGCGTATTCACTGGATATCACAACGCTGGAGATCTATCCATTGTTGGGTGAGTTGTATGTTGAAACTGAACAATATCAATCCGCGATCGATGCGTTGGAATTGTACCTAGTCTACGAAGAGGAAGATGCGTTTGCGTTTGCTGAACTCGGACTGGCCTACTATAAAATAGGGGATGAGGAAGCCGCGCTGCGTAATTTTGATGAAGCATTCTCGTTAAACCCAGGTGGATTGAGACGGTTCTATATTTACCGCGGCTTGATCAATCTTGAAAACAATAATGTTGATGATGCCGTTAGTGATCTTGAACGCGCCTATGATTACGATGAAGGTTCATTTGATGTTAATTTAGGTCTTGTGCGCGCCTATTATTTGCAGGAAAAATTTGGCAACGCGTTCCTCAAGGTGGAGGCACTTAAGTCACTTGCAGAGACCGACGAACAGACTGCCCTTGTTTTGTATTGGCGCGCATTGATCCAGGAAAAGCGTGAAGTACCCGTAGATGCGATCAAGACCTGGCGTGAACTCCTCAAGATGGATGCCGATGTGATGACTGCTGAAATGCGTGCAGAAGCGGAGCAGCACCTCATCTCTATTGTGACCCCCACGAATACTCCCAAGGCTGGTACGGGCACGCCCACACCGCGCACCACTGCCACGAAGACGCCAACCAGAACGCCTTCAAAGACCCCAACGCCATAAGTTCTTGAAACAAAAAATCCTCACTCTGAAATTCACGAGTGAGGATTTTTTTATTGTTTCCCATTTTTCTTTTTCAGGAATGAATGCATGTTTTTCAGTACCTGCTTCCATTCCATCTCTGCATCTACTTTTCGCTGGATATTCTGTGCGCGTTGACTCATGGCGGCTATGACGCGTTCATCTTCGCCTGCGTCCAGCCAGAAGCCATGCCCGCTTTCGGAGCAGTAATCCAGTTTCAGGTCATAGAGCCGATATTGGAATTCGTGCATTGGCATCGCGCAATGCGGACAGGGAATCTCCGTCTTCTTTTGAAAGTGGATCAATGAGCCTTTCTGCGCATCGTCATCGAAGGCCACATCTTCAAGGCGGTCAAGTTCGTGGACGTCCAGCCACATGCCGCGGCAATTCGGGCAGGCATCCACTTCGATCATGCCTTTGTAGTATTTCTGGATCAATTCAGTACTGCATTTGGGACAATTCATTTGAACACCATCTTATTGCACGGGTGGATTTTTTTCGCCCGAAGCAATCTCCTCTGGAGCAATGGGAATGCTCATGACCTGCTCGACCAATTCTTCAACTGATCTTTCGCTGGCTTGAAAATCAAGCCAGACCAAAAACTCGACATTTCCCTTTGGCCCCAGCAGCGGAGATTTGATCAATCCGCGCAAGCCAAAGCCTTCGTTCTTTGCGAAGGTGAGCACATCCAGCAGAACCTGTTTGTGGATCTCAGGGTCGCGGATGACGCCATCGCCGCGTGAAACATCCTTTTTTCCTGCCTCAAATTGCGGCTTGATCAGGCAAAGAATGATCGGGTTTTCAAAATCCCATTTCTTGATCACGGGCAGTAATATTTTCAATGAAATGAAAGACGCATCCACAGTGACAAGGGACACGGTTTCAGGCAATGATTCGACATGGCGTGCGTTGGTTTCTTCCATGACTACCACGCGCGCATAGTTTCTTAACTTCCAATGCAGAATGCCTTTGCCCACGTCTATGGCGTAGACTTTTTTCGCGCCGCGTTGCAGCATGCAATCGGTGAAGCCGCCCGTCGATGAACCCACATCCACACAGACGCGGTCTTTCACGTCGATAGCAAACTGTTCCAGCGCGGCATCCAGCTTTTCGCCGCCGCGAGAGACGAAGCGTGGACCGGTATCCACTTTCAGCGTGGACTTTGTATCTATGGCAGTGGCAGGCTTGAGCACGACCTGATCGTTCACTCGCACTTGTCCCGCCATGATTAAGGCTTGCGCTTTTGCGCGTGATTCGGCCAATCCGCGTTCCATCAATAAAACATCCAAACGATTTTTAGGCATGCTTATATTTTACTGCCAGTAATGATATAAAAGAGGGTAATTGGAGACCTCATGAAAAATCATTTTCTTGTTTTTATTGTATTGTTCGGGTTAATCGCCTGTGCGCCTAAACCTGCTGTCACTGTACAGCCTGTAACACAAACGGCGTTTCCTGTTGCGACAGAAGAAGCGATCGTGGAATTGAATGCGCGTCCTTTCCCGCAGCATGTGGAATACGCGCCGAATAGCATTTTGCCAAGCCATCGCACACAGCAACAACTGGACGATGATGTGCGCGCTTTTTATGACTATTGGAAATCTGAATACATTGTAGAAGCAGGCAGCAACGCGGACGGGGTTTTGATGTATCGTGTGGCTTTTGGAAAAAGTGAAGAGGCGTATGCGCGCACTGTTTCCGAAGGACAGGGCTATGGAATGATGATCGTGCCGATCATGGCGGGGCATGACCCTGACGCGCAAGCGATCTTTGATGGGTTGTATGCTTTTGTGCGCGAACATCCCAGTGAAATTGATGCGCGCCTGATGGATTGGAATGTGCCCGACCCTGAAGGCAACGCCAGTGCGTTTGACGGCGATGCCGATATTGCATTAGGGTTATTGCTGGCCGATGTGCAATGGGGGAGTGCGGGGCGCGTAAATTACAAAGCCGAAGCCGAAAATATGATTGGTGGGATTCTTGAATCGACGATCGGGCCAGACAGTCATTTGCCGATGCTTGGAGATTGGGTGGACCCGTACGGCGGAGACTTCGATCAATACATGCCGCGCTCGTCAGATTTTATGCTGGTCAACTTTCGCGCTTATGGCAAGGCAACCGGTGACGCAGTGTGGAACGATGTAATTTTGCAAAGCCAGAATGTAATGACCACCATGCAAACAAATTACAGCCCCAACACGGGCTTGCTGCCTGATTTTATTGTGATCAAGGAACAGACGCCTCAACCTGCACAACCCTACTTTTTGGAAAACTCAACCGACGGTTCCTATAATTACAATGCAGGGCGTGACCCGTGGCGCATCGGTTTGGATGCGCTGCTGCATGATGATGCGGTTTCACGAGAAATTGCTCAAAAAATTTCACAGTGGATCGAGACCAGTGCAGGCGGTGATCCTGCGAATATTCGCTCAGGCTATGAATTGGACGGTACGCCTTTGCCCAACAGCGATTACTTCACCACCTTCTTCGTTTCGCCGCTGGGAGTCGCCGCCACGACAGACTCGTCCCAGCAGGAATGGTTGAACGCCGTCTATGACTCGGTCTACGACAGGCATCAAGATTACTATGAAGACTCGGTCAACCTGCTCTGCCTGCTGGCGATGAGTGGAAATTACTGGTCGCCGTAATTTCGTACACCCGAAAAAAAATGGGCTTACAGTATGGCAAAGCCCTATTAAAGAAAATACAGGTAAAATATCCCTCATGTTAACTGCCTTATTCAAAACCATGCGTCCACGGCAATGGGCAAAAAATGTCTTTATCTTTGCCGCGCTTGTATTTGACAAACAACTTCTCAGCATCGATGCGTTTGCGCGAACCCTTGCAGGTTTCGCTTTGTTTTGCTTGATCTCGTCCAGTGTCTACATTTTCAATGATCTGGCAGATGTGGAAGCAGATCGCCAGCATCCCGAAAAGAAAAACCGACCCATTGCGGCAGGTAAATTACCTGTCAGCGTTGCGTGGGCGGCGGGCATTGTCTTTGTCATTGCTGCCGTCGGCCTGGCTTTCTTTCTCACGCGCGGTTTCGAAACTGTACTGATTATTTATTTTGTGCTCAACATGGCCTACACAAAATGGCTGAAACACATTCCGATCGTGGATGTGCTTGTCATCGCGGCTGGTTTTGTTTTACGCGTTCACGCGGGCGTTACCTTGATCGCCGTTGAAAGATTTTCGCCCTGGCTGTATGTGGTCATGACCCTGCTTGCGCTTTTCCTCGGTTTTGGAAAACGCCGCGCAGAGATCGCCCTGCTTGCCCACGGCGCAGGCTCGCATCGTAAAGTACTGGATGGATACACACTTCCGCTTCTCGACCAATACATCATGATCGTGTCAGGCACAACTATTGTGTCCTATTCGCTCTACACATTCTCTGCGCCCAATGTCCCTGAAAATCACAGCATGATGCTCACCATCCCATTCGTTGTGTACGCCATCTTTCGGTATCTCTATCTTATTCAAGTGGAACATGCGGGTGGCGCACCAGAAGAGATTTTGCTATCAGATCGCCCGTTTCAAATTGCAATGATCCTATGGGCCGTGGTCGTTCTGGCGATCTTTTACCTCTCGTGAACTCATCCGCACCCGGCAAGATCATCCTTTTTGGCGAACACGCGGTCGTTTATAACCGCCCGGCATTAGCCGTTCCCGTAACGCAAGTTCATGTGGATGTCGAAGTCCTGGACTCTTCCTCCCGCCCGGGGATCTGGGTCAACGCCCCCGGCATTAACCTGAACGCCGAACTTAATTCGCTTCCCACCGACCATCCAATTGCCTCTGTTATGCTCAAGCTGTTCCAAAGCTTGGGCATTTTTCAACCCCCGCCCATGGACATTTCCATCACGTCCACGATCCCTGTTGCCTCTGGGCTGGGTTCTGGCGCGGCAGTCTCCGTTGCATTGATCCGCGCGTTGACGTTGTATCTTGAACAACCACTGACCAATGTTCAAGTCAACGAGATCGCCTTCGAAGTCGAAAAGCTCCATCACGGCACGCCTTCAGGGATCGATAACACTGTCATCACGTTCAACAAGCCTGTCTATTTCATCAAAGGCCAGCCGATCGAAACCTTCAAAGTGGGCAAGCCCTTCACGATCGTCATCGGCGACACTGGCATTTTTGCACCCACCAAAGAATCTGTGATGGATGTCCGCTTGTTGTGGCTGCGAGATACCAACAACTTTGAGCATATCTTCAACGAGATCGCGCAAATTTCATTGATCGCGCGCCGCTCCATCGAAAGCGGCAAACCCGAACTCCTTGGCGAATTCATGGACCACAACCACGAACTGCTCAAACAATTGACAGTCTCCTCCCTTGAGCTGGATACACTTGTCCAAGCCGCCCGCAGCGCAGGCGCACTCGGCGCAAAACTCAGCGGCAGTGGACGCGGCGGCAACATGATCTCCCTCGTCGAAAAAGAAACAGCAGAAAGCGTGTCCAATGCACTCCTCTCCGCTGGAGCAAAACGAACGATCATCACCGAAATCACATAAAAATGTAGGGGCGAGGTCTCCTCGCCCCCTTTTCGCCCGCCTCGCCCAACCTGGAATGAAATAAAGAGACAATCACCTTAAAGGTGATTGTCTCTTTATTTCTAAATAACCACTTACATCGTCCGAAGCTAGATCACGCCCAATTTCTTTCCTACAGTCTTGAACGCTTCCAAGCCTTTATCCAGATCATCCTTCGCGTGCGCGGCGGAGATCATCACGCGGATTCTCGCCTTGCCTTGCGGCACCGTTGGGAAACCAAGCGCCATCGCAAACACGCCCGCATCAAATAACTCGCGGCTGAACTGCTGCGCCAGCGGAGCTTCACCAAGCATCACAGGTGTGATCGGGGTTTCAGTCACGCCTGTATTGAATCCGAGTGTCTTCATTTCGGCTTTGAAATATTTGGCATTCTCCCAAAGTTTATCCACAAGTTGTGTGGAGTCTTCGAGCAAGTCCACCGCCGCCAAACATGCCGCCGCATCTGGCACAGTCACCGCAGAGGAGAACAGGAATGGTCGTCCGCGCTGACGCAGCCACTCAATGATGACCGCTTTGCCTGCCACGATTCCACCGACCACGCCAAATGCCTTCGACATCGTACCAACTTCCACATCCACTTTGCCATGCAAGCCAAAGTGATCGACGATACCGCGTCCGCCTTTGCCGAGCACGCCTTCGCCGTGTGCATCGTCCACCATCAACAGAATGTCGTATTTCTTTGCCACTTCATAAATGTCGGGCAGGGGCGCAATGTCACCGTCCATGCTGAAGACGCCATCTGTGATGATCAATGCGCGCCGATACTGACTCAAATTCGCCTTGATCTGATCTTCCAATGATTTCACATCATTGTGTTCGTAAGGAATGATCTTCGCACCAGACAACCGCGCGCCATCAATGATGGATGCGTGATTCAAACGATCTGAAAAAATGACATCTTCCTTGCCAACCAAAACAGGGATGATCGCCAAATTTGCAGTGAAGCCCGATTGAAAAGTGATTGCCGCTTCCACACCTTTGAATTGCGCAAGTCGTTTTTCCAACTCGGTATGCAGCGTCATCGTGCCTGCGATAGAACGCACAGCCGCAGGCCCAACGCCCATTTCATCCAGAGATTTTTTCGCGGCAGCCACCAGCGCTGGGTGATTCGCGAGTCCCAGATAATTGTTCGAGCAAAAATTCAAAACCTTTTTTCCGTCCACGGTCAGCCAGGCGCCTTGCGGTGAGCCGATCGTGCGGATGTTGTTGTACAACCCCTGCGATTTCAAACCATCGATCTCTTGCTGGATCCAGTCAATTTTAGACATATTCAACTCCTTGTTGGAAATATGATTTTATTCATGATCTTTTACTTCAGCCAACAGCCCCAGTTCGGCCAACGCCGCCATCACTTTTTGGATGGCTCCTTCTTTGACCACCACTGCCGTTGGGCTTAATAACTCGCCCAGGAATCTTCCTGCCTTTGAGGCACGCATCTCTTCCATAACCTCTGGCCTGCTGACTCTTAGCACAAACAGACTCTCCACTCTGGCTTCCACCCCGTGCTCCTCCCAGCGTTTGAGCGCTTTGACGAACGCAGGTGGGACGTTTCCATTTGTGTACTTTACCAATAAAGTTAATAACTGTTCGGCTTTCAATCCCTGTTCGTTGGCATGTTTCAAAGATTGCGCCGTGACCTGATATTTATATTCATCTGTGGTCCGCCCAGCATCCTCCCAATCGCAAAAGCGCGCAATTTGATAACGGACGGCTCTGGAGAATAATCTTGTGACCGTGATCCTTCCATTGGACGCTACACTGATCTTCCCTTTTTCTTCTTTCTTTTCCACGAAAGGGGAGAGGCGAAACGCAGTGACGGCGCCGCCTTCTTCTGCGCTTGCCAGATCGATCTTCCCCAGCCAATGCATATTCTGGATGATGGCTTTCACTACTTCGCCATCCACCTGATCCCAATAGGCAAAGCCGCGCAAAAACTGCCCGTCTGATGCACGCTTGATATACCATGAGTCATAGTCACCTGCGGGGCGTTGAAAATCTGGATGCTTGGCTTTCAGGTCGCGCAGGAATGCGGGCAGGCTCCACCATTTATCTTTTGGAAGTGAGTTTAATAGATCGATGATAAAGCGGCGGGTGGTAAGTGGGTCATTGCTCCATTCGCCTTCGCAAATGAGATTGGAAATTAAATGCAATTCGTTAAAGGTTTGAGAATCCAGCCAGGCTTTGTGGAGCATGGTCAATGCTTCTGTGCGGGAGGAGGCGAGGAAACTTTTCACCGCTTCTGCCTGCGGGACGTTTTTCTTGATGATCTTTGCGCTATTCAATAGTGCATGTAATTTCGGGTCGGCTTGCCAATCTGGTTTAACCAAACGCAGCGCAGCCAGCAAGGTGGTTGCGTCATCCAGTACATGGTCTGATGCTGGGATCTCAAATGTTTTTTCAACTGGGGTGGCGGGCCGCCCAAGGGTATCTTTAGTGACGGGGATTATTTTTTCTTTTTCTTCTTCGGGTTCTTCTATTTGTAATGTGTGCTCAATGATCTCGAGCAGGTCTTCTGGAATATAGGCAAATTCTTGTGAACCTTTGCTCGCGTCGAAAAATGCTTTTGACAGGAGGCCCCGATAAAAAAGATTCTCTGCGATCGAGGCTGGCTTGAGATGTGGTCGTTCGCGGTCTCTTCTGCCTGCGCCCATTTCGCGGATCTCGCCGTAGGTGCGGGCAAAGATCGCCCACTCCATTTTCCCGTTGGATTCGACCAGGGCGGTGATGGCGGTGCGTGCTTCAGCGGGGAGAATTTCCAGGGTTTCAGAGACAGCTTCAAGGTCCAGAAGAGAAGCGGAGAGTTCTTCAGCGGCCGAGTCGACATCGCGTGATTCCAGTTCCAGTCCCCATAAGTCTGCGATGATCTTAATGTGTCCGAGATCGTGCTTTAGAAGTGTTTGATAAAGGTCAGGCATGTTCTACTTTCCACTTTCTATATTCTACGCTAGAAAGTGGAAAGTAGAGAGTCATGAACCATGGATTACTTTTAACGCCTGCGGCATGATCTCGATGTTGATCTTGTGAAGATTGCTGTCGAAGCTGGTGAAGATCTCGCCATCCGCGTGGATGTAAATTGGGCGGTCGGAGGTGAGTGTGAGTTTTTTGAATGAGCCCATGCGGATCTGTTTGAAGCGCATGTGGGTGCCTTTCATGAATTCGGGCACGAGGCGGAACATGGTGGCGCGTGAAACTTTTGTGACGGCTACGGTTTCGAAGATGCCGTCGTTGTTTTTTGAATCGGGGGAGAGGATGAAGCCGCCGCCTTCACGCGGACCATTGCAAACTGTGAGCATGAGA
>JAVBXV010000445.1 GCA_030824405.1 Anaerolineales bacterium
CCCTGGCGAATCCATGGAAGTTTCGACCAAGTAATACACGCAAGATCAATCTCTAACAAAAAAACTGCCCATAAAAATATGGGCAGTTTTTTTATATTAATTTTGTTTCTTTCGCTGTACCAACTCAAACAAGGGAATGGGCGCGCTTTTCCCTTTTAGAGAAACTTCACCCAGAGGGTCACAATCATATTTTTCTTCGATTGCCCGCCTGACAATATCTGAGATGACGATCTTATTTTTACCCGCTCTATTCATTAAGCGGGCTGTTGTGTTGACCGTATCTCCCAGCACATTGTACTCACGCCGCCCACGCGGATCACCCACCTCTGCAACAAATGTCGGGCCAGCATTGATACCGATCTGACAGTACACATCTGGCTGAACCGTCCCAATAGTGGGAGGTTTAATATTCATCACGATCTCGCGAATAGCTACTGCCGCAGAAGCAGCGCGCAATTCATCATTGGTGTGGGCATTCGGCACGCCAAAAAATATAACGATATCTGAACCAGAAAGATGGTATGTCACCTTTTTCAATACTCCCCCACGGGATTCGACCGCAGCGTTGATCAAGGAAAAAGCGCGGGAAAAATGGGATGCAAGTTTCTGTTCTTCGCCTGGTAAGGCGCGATCTGCCGATTCTGGCAAACCGATAAAGTTCACGAACATAATGGTGGGACGGGGGAAGTCTGGTGGAATTTTTCGGTCCGCCGCGCTTTCAACCAACAAGGACAAAATAGGTGTGGGAATAAAACTTGCCAATGGCTCAATGGCGTTTAACAAACCTGTGATCTGACGCAGTACTTCCTGCTTATCACGGGTGAACAACATACCACTTGCCTGGCGGCGTCCCAAGGGGGTAATTTCATAATCACCCAATTGATCTTCATTCAAGTCGTCATTAACAAGCATGTAATACTTGCTTTCTTCCTTGCTCTCATTCGCCACTTCAGCGCCCTGCTCAAAGCGGAAGTGGTCTGCCACACGCTCGTACGCTGATGGCGATAAATTGACAAGTTCATTACGGCCATTACTCTCTGTCAGTTTCGCCTTTTGCACATCCTTGCCCAGTAATACGTGCTCCATGCGGCGGGGCGTACCAATGTCTGCGGTGAGGAAGCGGCCTGAGTGAATGCCGATACGCATTTTCAAATTTACAACACCGGAAGGCGTCTGGATCTCTGCAAAGTCTTTCATGGCTCTTTGCATGCGCAACCCGGCACGTACCGCGCGTAA
Organism: Anaerolineales bacterium; assembly: GCA_030824405.1. Taxonomy (GTDB): domain Bacteria; phylum Chloroflexota; class Anaerolineae; order Anaerolineales; family Villigracilaceae; genus Villigracilis. The sequence continues at coordinate 1,237 of JAVBXV010000445.1, forward strand.
AGTATCATCTTTTTTATCGTTTGTGGGCCAAACTACCAATAGTGCATCCCCCGTGAACTCCACCAGATCGCCCCCAGATTTGCTGATGATGGCGATCATGGTTGAAAAATACTTATTCAACTGCATCAAAAGGTCGCCTGCGCCTTCCTGCCCTTTGATCGCGTTCGCTTCCATCAACCTGGTGAAACCAGCAAGGTCGGTGAACATCATCGTGCCATGCTGCCATTCAGGCTTTACATCTCCTGGCTTCAACGTGTCTACAGAGATCTGACGGGAGGTGTAATCATGCAGAATGCGCTGTAACGTCCGCAAATGTTTGTGGACATTCATCATGATATCCACAGATGGATTCCCCCACATCGAGGCGTACATCTCTGCTGGCAATAAATAGCGCAGGCGAGCTTCAATCGTTGTAAGTGGAGAATCTGTGAGCATGTAAATATTATACTTGAATCATGACCGCCATTATCATGTTTCCTCGCAACGGGAACATGATAATGGCGGTGTCTTACACTGTTTAATGTTTTAGTTTTTTGGGGAAGTATTTATTTTATTACTGTGAAATCCAAACTGGCTCGCCATCGTACGCTGTGACCGAGGTCATACGGGAAAACTCATTCGTTGGGACAGTGACAATATACAATTCCAAGTCGCCGCCAAATTGTGCTTGAAAAGCCACATGAGATCCCTGTGGAGACCAAACGGGTGTGCCGAGAGGTTCAATACCCACCGAATACAATTCGGTGACCGAGTTATCAATAACATTGAAAATATTAATTCCATAGCCCGCACTTTGTTTTGCATTTACAGCCAGTGAATTACCATCAGGTGACCAGACGGGGGTGCTGTATTCAGAAGGTCCGCTGGTAATGCAATGTTGATTCGTTGCATCGCGGCCGATCAGACAGATGTTCGAGAGTTCACCGGAATATGTTTTGAATGCGAGCATGCTTCCGTTGGGCGACCATGTTGGGGCGGAGTCAGGAGCGGGGTTTGTGGTCAACGTGGAAATTGTGCCGTTCAACGCAAGCAGGAGAATATCCGCATTGCCAAATCGATTGCTGACGAATGCAATTTCATCGGATACAGGTGACCAGATGGGGCCACTATCGCCCGCGGGGTCGTTGGTCAGGCGGATCGGGTTGGAACCATCGGCGTTGACAATGTAAATTTCAAAGTTGCCATCACGAAAAGATTCAAAAGCAAGCCGTGTGCCATCTGGCGACCAGGATGGAGAAGAGTCTTTTTCAGGGGCATCTGTGACGCGGGTAATGTTTCGCGAGGCAAGATCAAGAATATAAATATCCATGTTGCCGTCTACAGTTGAAACAAAGGCAACACGCGTGCCGTCTGGTGAAATACGTGGATTAATATCTTCAGACGCCGAAGTGGTCAGGCGGGTCTGTTCAACGCCATCGGGGGTGGTCATGTACAAATTCATCTGGCCATCTCGATTGGAGACAAAGATGATATGCCCCGTAGGCAGGGGAATGGGAGTGGCGGCGATCTCAACAACGGGCGCAGCAGTGGCCGCAACAGGTTCAGATGTTGCATCCCCTTCACCAGCTGCACCAGCAAGAATTTCACCAGAGGGTACACAGGCGCTCAATGCAAAAGCTGCAAGAGATAATGACACAAAGACTGTTATTTTCAAAACATTTTTAGATTGAATATTCATTTAATATAATTCCTGATTTGCGGTTTTTTATGAAAGCGAGTTGCGCCAGATAAAGCCATAGTCATTTTCGCCTTTGAGGTGTTCGCCACGCTCAAAACGCATTGGGTCGAAGCCAGAGATATCCACAGACTTCGATTTTCCATCCACAATTAATTCACTGACGCACAATCCAATTGACGGGGAAATCTTAAAACCTGTACCGCTAAAACCAGTGACAAGATAAAAACCCTGCAGGCCAGCCTGCCCAATGATCGCGCGCTGGTCAGGGGTGAGGCCGTCACGGCCAACATGAGATGAATGCAATGAGCCTTGCTCCATGCCAGGGATGCGCATGCAAATTCGTTCCACGGTGCGGTCGACAAAATCTTTTGCCACGTAGCCGAGTTCGGCATTGGGTGATTCGCCGATGCGGCTGTCATCTTCCAGCGCAACCAATGTCAGATTGCCAGAGTCAGGCCGAAAGTACATCCCGAGCGAACTGTCGATCACAGTGGGGTGCTCACCGACCACGTCTGGCCGCCTCATGTGGACGACGTCATGAGTCCACGTAGTGAGCGGGATCTTCACCCCAGCCATTTCACCGATCATTCCAGACCAAGCCCCTGCCGCGTTGATGACGATGGGCGCAGAAAACTCACCGCGTGTAGTTTGTACTCCGTTTATTTTCCCTGCGGAAACGATCACCGCAGTAACTTCGCAATCCTGCACAAAGGTGGCGCCAAGTTCTTTTGCGGCACTCAGGAAAGAGTTGGCTGTGAGCGTTGCATCTGCATACCCAGATTCGGGTTCATAAGCCGCAAAGGAGATATCGTCTGTAAAAAAGGAAGGGGCTATTTTTTTCACATCTGCGCCGCTGATCACTTCAGTGGGAATGCCCAATTTTTTTTGCATTTCCACATTGGCGCGCAGTTGAGGGGTGTGTTTCTCTGGCTCGATATGTAAAAAGCCTGTGCGCGTAAAACCGCACTCTCCACCCACGCGTTCGCGCCAGTTACGAAAATATTGAAAACTTGTCCAGGCAAGATGAGATTCAACTTGAAGATCGTAGTGCATGCGCACCAGCCCGCTTGAACTGCCTGTTGCGCCAAAGCCAACCTGCTTGCGTTCTAAAATAACTGATTTCAGGCCCCGCTCAGCAAGGTGGAAAGCTATGCTGGCACCCATTACGCCTGCCCCGATCACAATTGCATCATAATTTTGCGGCATTTATTGTCCTCAAGTATCAAAAATATGGGTGCGAAGCATATCGCGCAATGCTCCGTAACCTTAGTAGGGGATTTAATCATAAAGGGGTTATTAATAAGAGAGTAGTTAATTACAGTTTTGCAAAATTCCCCCGTTGGAACGCCTTATTTCGAGTCTTTGGAGCGGCTGCGGAACTCTGTGGCGCGCTCCTTTAGGTCCTTGAAATATTTGGTCTCCGTGATCTCGTCCACTTGATGTACGCGGCGGGATTCGTCAATTTCAATCTTTAGTTTCGCAATTTCCTGCCTGAGCGATGCCTCACGGATGTAACCATCCAATGCGGCTGTGGCAAGCAGTACCAGGGCTTCAAGGACGTCGTCATCTGAAAAGGGAACGATCTCGCCAGTTTCAGGATCTTTTGCGTTGATCAGCTGCAGAACACCGATCACTTCGCCTAATTTATTTTCAAGAGGGATGGTGAGAAAAGAACGTGAGCGATACTTTGTGTTCGCATCAAAAGATTTCGTACCTGAAAAATCAAAGCCGATGGCTGTATAGGCATCGGCAATATTGATGCGCTTATGTGTCAGCGCGGCGTGCGAGGCAACATTGGCGCGATTTTCACTGCCATCATCATTATATAAACGCACAGGCGCAAATGTGATCGGATGATTACTTGTGCCGCCCATGGACATATCCAGTGACGTGTTGCGTAAAATCACAAACTTCAGGGCTTTATTTTCCAACAGGTACAACGTCCCTGCATCGGCATTGGTAAACGCCTGAGCTTCGACCACCAGGGTTTCGAGCAAACGGTTGAAATCTTTTTCCACAGACAGCGCCACCCCCACAGGAATCACCTTCCTGAGCAGGCGCAATTGATTATCGCGAAACACCACTCCGCGCGCCATGGCATCAAACACGCGGGCAAGCTGGCCCAACTCGCCTGTGTCTCTGGCAATGTCGGATAGCATATCTGGTGTGTATTCGCCAGCCTCCACCGAGCGGACAGCCTGCATAATACGTTTAAGAGCGACCGAGCTAATATCACTATTATTTTTCATAATTATTTCAGTAAGTACCGGCGAGTATACCACCAAGGAGAATTGCCCAATTTTTTTAGGATATACTCCCGTTATGGCCCACACAAAAATCGGACTCTTCGGCGGCACATTCGATCCGCCACACATCGGTCATCTCAATCTGGCGAATGAAGCCTGCGAGCATTTCGATCTATCACGCCTGCTATGGATGTTAACTCCCGACCCTCCGCACAAACAGGAGAATACGATCACAGCGGTCGAGCATCGCATTGAAATGGTCAATCGCACGATCGCAAGCCATTCATCTTTTGAACTTTCACTGATCGAAGTCAATCGTCCCGGTCCGCACTACACATTTGACACGGTCAACATTCTTAAACAGCAGGAACCCAATGCAGACATCATCCTTTTGATAGGAGGCGATTCACTGCGGGACCTGCCAACATGGCGCCTCAACACCGAACTGGTAGCTGCTGTTTCCAAAATTGGCGTGATGCGCCGCCCCGGCGACTCCTTCGACCTGCCCGCACTGGAAATAAAAATCCCAGGGTTGACGGAAAAAGTCAGTTTCATTGACGCACATCTGTACGACATATCGTCCCGTGAGATTCGCCGCCGCATTGAAGAAGACCTCCCCTGCGAAGAGTATCTGCTGCCTGAAGTATTAAATTATATTGAAACGAATCACCTATACAGCAAATAACAATCAAATAAAAAATGCCCGCGAAATCGCGGGCATTTTTTATTTATGCATTCAAATGATACGTGTGATACACATTCTGGCACGGGTTGCCCCACGCGATGTGCATTTCACGCGAGGTCAGGTCAATGACCAGCGCGTTGATGGTCTTCTCACGATCCAGCGGATCCAGCCCTTCGATGTTGTGATTGCAGATCGAGTTGGGAATATTGACATGGTCTTTCTGAATGGCTTGTAAACTCTTGATCGAATGCTGTTGACTCTGTTGCAACAAACGGGAAGCGCGGAAATAACGCACGCGTGAAGAAAGCAATTCTTCAGGTTCCTTTTCGATCTGCTTCATCTGAGGGTCGATGTAATGATTGGTATGCACCATGTAGCCATCACTCGCATAAAGAATTTCGAATTTACGCGCTGACACTTCAATGGAATACATTTCGCCGCTCTCGTGGATCAACAGATGGTTGTAACCAGCCGCGCGATGTTTTACCAATGTGCGCCCGATCGCACCAGAGATACGGTGCGAAGACAACACCGCACGAGCCACCACAAGGCGTGGAATCCCGATACGCGAATCACTTGGGTACACCGAATCTATTAGTTGGGCAATGCCATAGGCGTTGAATCCCACATTGGGCAGGAGCCCGCCATACGTCATGGCAAGAAACGGGGGTTCTTTGTCAGGCTTCGCAGAAATGACCAGTACATCCCCCTCGTCTTCTGGAATCCAATCTTCATTATGTGCGGCGAGGACATGTCCATCTGCTGTGCGCTCTTCGTTGACGGCCATGCTGGTGCAGCGTGTGAGATGCAGCGCATCCATGGTGACCGCTTCCATTGCGTTGAGAACCATCACGTCATCAAATGGGACATTGGCGCCTTCAGCGATACCGCGTATTTCATCCACATATTGGGGATAGCGTTCTTCTGCAAATGGCAAATACTTTCGCGATTGTATCTTCGCGCCTTCCCAGGTGAGCTCAAGGGAGTTATAGGCGGCATCGATCAAAATACGCGCGTTGGCTACGCTATTTTTTACCTGTTTACGCGCCGCCTCACCGATCTGTTGACCCATCTCACGGTGTGTTCCGGAGACCTCGATCAACGGCGGTGGGCCGGAATGCGTGGGGGTATTGGGTATTTCGTGCTTAAACATGTTTCCTCCAAAAAATAAAAACCGCCCTGGGGATTCCCCAGGGCGGGCAGATTATATCATGCAGGATTTTTTCTCAAATTCAGGGAGTTGGAGTCACATCCACGATCTGAGTTTGTGCGCCTGGCGCTGAACGTGTGCCAAACCAGGTCATCAACACGCCGCCAATGCCCATCAAACCAAGGGTAAAAGGCACCAGCCAACCCACACAGGGAAGCATTCCCACAAACCCGCCAATGAACATCACGATGAAAGTACCAAATCCTGTCGTAAGAACGGGAGCCCAGGTTTGGTTAATCGCCTTTGTAAAGCGTTCGCCCACTTCCTCGCCGATCGCAACCATACCGAACAACCAAGCGATCGGAAGCAGCACGAATGCCACAATAGCCGCAACGGGGATAAGAATGATGGTAATGATCATGATGAAAAGCGCCAAAGGTGAAAGCACAACCGTCAGCAGGCCAAAGCTTCCAGCAATCAAAGGCTGACGCACGATCGCATCACCCACACGCTCAATTTGCGGTTGCAGGAAAAGCATCAATAACATGGCTACAGCGGCCATGATGACAGCAATGCCAAAAGTCTTCACCGCTTCCCACAATGGGTTTGTAAAGGAATTAACGCTTGGAACATTGGGCACGCCAGGGACATCAGGCACACCTACAGTAGGCGGCGCATTATTGACAATATCACCATTGACCTGTGCCTCGGGGTCACGATCCAACTGTCCGCCGACGGTGGTGATGCCGCCATTGACCACAGCAGTAGCAGTCAACTGCACCTGCCCGCCGATGATCACAATATCGCCATCCACAGTCCCAGAGACAATCAGGTTACCGCCAACCACAGCAAGGTCACCCTGCACTTCCCCGTCCATTTCAATATTGCCGCCGATCAAGGCAACATCGCCAGTAACAGAAGCATCTTCTTCGATGGTGATGTTCCCGCCCAACACAGCCAGGCTGCCATCCAACTCATCGCCTGTTGCAAGGGTATAGTTCTGTCCAAAGAGAACCACATCCCCATTTGGGCTTTGTGCATAGGCAGTGCTGGTTGGCAATACAACCAACGCCAGCAAAATAAAGAATCGGATCAATTTTGTTTTCATATTCATGCTGATACTCCTTGCGGCGTACGTGAAAAACGCCAGATGGATACAACCCATAAAAGCCCCAGCCCAGCCAGCGCAGAAACCGCCACCATCCACACATACGGTGGAATAAAATCGGGAACAACACGCGCCAGCACCATTACAGCCTCAGTAAAAGCTTGTAGAGATGTAAAAATAAATAGAGAATAGCCGACAGCCGTTGTCAGCCACTGTACAGGGGCAGATGCAAACGAGTAAACGAATGGCGCAGCAAACCAGCCCAGCAGCCCCACGCCGCTAAGAACCAGCACGATCACGCCCCACAATTTGCGGCGGCGTTCTGCGATCTTCTGTGCGGCCAGCCGCTGTTGGAATCTCACAGTAAAACCTGCCGCAGGGGAAACCGCCCGCGCAGAGCGCAGAGCCAACCCTGTTGCAGAAAGCGCAGTGCAGTGAATGCAGGTACGCAGATGCGCATCCAGTTCACGCTTCTCAACAGGCGTGAGATTTTTATCGTTTAACAGCCACTCTTCAAAAGGCTGGTGTTTCATACGGCCTCCTTTCAGTTTCGGCACGGGTTTCTTCTTCCTGCCACATGCCTGCCAGTTCCTTGCGAGCACGGTGCAGGCGGCTCTTGACCGCACTCACCGTCAAACGTAAAGATTCGGCGATTTCAATTTCAGAATAGTCATACCAATAGCGCATAATGATCGCTGCGCGGTCAGTATTATCGAGGTCTTTGAGCATGGCATGCACCCGGTCACGAGTCTGCCCTTTGACAGATTCAGCTTCGGGGTCGGGAGAATCGGGATCAGGCAATTCAAACGTGTTGCCTTCATCATCCTCCGCATCGATCGAAAACGTCGAAAACTTTCGGCGGCGCAGTCTGTCAATGCAATAATGCGCGGCAATCGAAAGCAGCCACGTGGCGAAAGACCTTTTCTGGTCATAGCGATGCAGGTGTTGATAAGCGCGCAAAAAAGTTTCCTGCGCGGCATCCTCTGCCAATTCAGGTTCGCCCAACATGCGATAACACAGGTTGAAAACAGGGGTTTGATAGGTTTCTACGAGCCTGGTAAATGCCTCGTCATCGCCTTGTTGAGCCTGGAGAACCCAGGCCGTTTCTTCGTTCACGGTGCTCCTTATCGACCTTCTACCTTTTTATACGAGGAAGATTGTGGAAAGTTGCAACTGCGGATGCTCTGACTTAATCAGCAGATTTCAACGCCTCAGGCCTGGCCCTCCTAATGAGAGTGCCCGCCTCCCTCTGGACCGAGAAACTGCTCCCACTTCCCAAGCGACTCAGCCCTGAAAGCGAAGAAAATTGCGATCACGGTTGTGAGTGGCACAGCCGCGATCAGCCCGAGCGAACCGACCAGCGTTCGCACGATCTCTTCCGCAATGAAAGCAAAATTGATCAAATAGCCATAATCCCCACGTGCCAGAGAGAACATCAACAACATTGGCAGAGATGCGCCAGCGTAGGCCAAAACCAACGTGTTAACAGTAGCCGCTACATGGTCCTGCCCGATGCGCATGGCAGAGTTGTAGAGGTTGCGAAATCCAAAATTTGGGTTGGCATGGTGAAGCTCGAACACAGCCGAAGCCTGCGTCGTCACGAGATCATCCAGCACGCCCAACGCGCCGATGATCATGCCGCCCAACAGCAAACCACGCAAATTGATCGGCGTTTCCATTAACTGCATCAGGAACATGACATTCTCATCGCCGCTGCCGTTCAATTTGGTAATAACCACAAACAGGGCAGAGAGCGCGCCCGTGATCAACAAAACAATGACCATGCTCAACACAGCCGCATGGGTTTTCAAATTCCAGCCATAGGTCAGGTAAAGCGTCACACCCAGCAGGATCATTGACCCGATAATGCTAACCAACAGCGGATCTTCCCCCACCAAAATATGTGGAATGATGTAACCGATGATGACATACAAACTAAAGGCCATGCTCAAAATGGCGCGCACGCCCTTCCAGCGGCTGATCAAAATAATGGCAGCTGCAAACGTAACTGTGAGCCAAAAAATAGGCGTGGCGCGAATGTAATCTACAAAATACGCGTTGATGACATTATCCGGCGTCTTGCTGATCGAGACCATGATCTTTGTGCCTGGCGCAAGCAGATAGTCGTCCGAGCGTATCTGGCGTTTTCCATAATCAATTTCCATGACGATGCCAGCGTACTCACCTTCAAGGATATTCACGCGCGCAATTTGGTACGTCTGCAAATTGCCACCCAGATCAATTTGCCCCTCTTCAATGATCTGCGTCACCTCAGCGCGGACAGTTTCCGAGCCGAACGTGGAGAACCCCTCGCCCGGCAATTGAACATTGTTGAAATATGGCCATACCAAGAAAATGATCACAGCCGCCGCAATAAGAATGAACTGCCATTTAAATTGTTTCATTTTTTGTTTTTATTCCATGCCCGTCACGCGAAAAGCGTGACTACTTTTTTGGCTCTTGTGATTCTTCGATCAACTCTACTGGAGTTGCCGCCCCGCAACTGGGGCAAACATAGTTTTGTTCCACAGGGATATACGAACGGGTGCAGAACGGACAGGTGATCGGCATTGGTTCTTTTGGAACTTCCTTGATCACTTCTTTTGTCACTTCGCGGGTTTCCACGCGCGTGCCGCCAAGCCCGCCAATAAAAATATTCCCGCCGTGAGACGAACCGCCCGAAGACGAACTGGACGAGGATTTTTTTGCCATCCCAGCCACCATGCCAGCACCCAATCCACTATTGCTCTGCGATGCAGGTTTTGATGAACCCGAAGACTTTGAAGAGGAAGAGGATTTAGATTTGGATGAAGAACTCGATCCGCCGCCTTTTGAATTGCTCATCACCACGAACAGCACCACCACGATCACAACCGCAGCCAGTGTCACAAACACAATGATGGCCGTCAACCGCAAAGCACGCGGAATGTTATATAGCTCATATCCGTAGCTGAACAAAAACACCCCGCCCACATAGAACGGAGCCAGGATCAGGCACAAAGTAAGGCCGAGGGTTTCGCCGATATTTTGCTCAAACCATGTCTGATAGACAATGAAGATGATCAACCCCAGCGTTGCCAGCGCGATCAACCCGCCAGGAATTAAGATATGTAACGGCTTGCCGGGCTTCTCATCATCATGGTCATACTCATAGACTTCATTAGTCTTGGCGCGCACCTGACGCACCTTATATTCAGATTGAGGCATGGAATTCTCCTTTTATTTACTAAGCTCACGCGAGGTGGCTTCCATTTGAGCCAGGATCGCAGCCACCTGTCCGCTGGAGACGTTGACGCGGTACATGTGCGTAAAACCATCACCCAGCATTACCTTTACTTTACGCCAGGAAGCCAGTTGAGGTTGTATCTCTCCCTGCGGCAAAAGTGACAGGGTATCTGCCCATTGCGGATGAGTCTTCTTATAGTCGCCGAGCAGTTCCAAGGTCGAGGTGCGAAGCGGAAAGAGATGTGTCGCCTCCACCCAACGCGCATCCTGCTCATTATCCAAAAGCCAGCTAATGAACAACCACGAAGCAAGTTGTTCCTCGGCTGTCGAATTCAAGACAACATACGATGAACCATACACAACGAGCGCATCTTCGTTCTCGCCGGGGAACGCAACAACCTTCCACTTGTCGGTGTTTTTTGCCACGGCAAATGCGCGCGCTACAGCGGGCAGGTCTTCCATGCTTGCGGTAATAAATAACGCCTCACGAGAGGCAAATGAAGTGATGGGGTTGGTATCTGCGGTTTGCCAAGAGCAGGTGCTCTCAGAAAGTTCGCGTAAAAATT
>JAVBXV010000110.1 GCA_030824405.1 Anaerolineales bacterium
CGCTGAGGTTGAGCATCGAAACAGGAACCGTCACCCCATGCCGCCTTGCAATATCCAACATGGTCGCAAGACGCAAAGACCCTTCCAAATGGCGGTGTAACTCCACCTTTGGAAGGGAAAAATATCGGTTTAAAGGAGCTGTTTCATCTTTAAACAAATGTTACCTCTAAAAAGCTATCGACGCTTTCTTTTTTTCTTGCTGCCGATCTCAACAGACGCAGAGTCTATCGATGCCGGTGCTTGTACAGTTTCTGAAGTTTCAAGAGGAGTGATCTCCACACGTCTGGGTCTTGCTGCAAACGCACGTCCGATCACCAACCCGCGTACATCCTCCAATAACTGCGAGAACATTTCAGATGCACGACCTTTATATTGTACCAGTGGGTCACGTTGGGCGTAAGCCTCGAGTCCGATCGAAACCCTCAAAGCCTCCACCTTGGTGAGATATTCCACCCACAACTCGCTGAATGCGCTCAACAACAATTGGCGATGGACTTCATTGAGCACATACTTTCCAATTGCATCGACGAGGACCACGCGCTCAGACTCGCTCAAGCCTGCCGCTGCTTCGTTGAGCCGTTCCTCCCCGAAAGCGATTCGCGCCGCAGGCCCGAAATCGGCAAGCTTTGCCGCGTTCTGGCTCAAGCGATTGTATTCGCTCTGACCCCAGGTTTCGCGCAAAACTTCTTCGGCGGTTTCAAGATGATTCATCACATCTTCAACAACATCCTGTGATTCTTTACCATCCAACAATTGGGCGGCATAGAAAGCATAGGTAAAGCGTGAGAAGAGCTGCTTCACCTGCTTGTGTGTTTTTTGGTCGAATGCGGTGCGCGTACCCTGTGACAGAGTCAACAACAAACGCAGTTTGCTGGCGTCATCGTCCACGGAGCCGCGCAGTAACAAGGCGTCAATATCACGTGAGATCTGGGCATTCAGGCGTTCGCGTTTCTTAGCGAGCGCATCCTGCGCAGTATTCAACAGAATATCAGAGAGCTCATCCCAATCCGAGGGCAAGGGACTCGGCAACTGGATCTGCTCACCCACACGGTTTTGGATCGCGCCAACCACACGCGTAGCGCTGATGCTGGTCAACTGGTTGGAAAGAATATCCTGAATATCTTCCTTCGCATCTTCAGGGTCATCGGCCAGTCTGCGTTGGATATCGGCGCTTAATTTCAACGGCAGGTGGATCAACGCAGCGATCTCATCAATGATCTTCTGTGGACGTGGTTTTTCCTCCATGTCGCGCAGTCCCTGGAAATAAGCATCGATCGTATCTTCGCGCTCATCAATTTGCTGTTCGAGTGTCTCTGCTGTTTTGGAGATCAAAGTCTCAATTGCGCGCAAGGCATGCGCCTGCTCGGTCTCGATCGATCTTGCAACCACATCCATGGTCGATTGCTTGATATCGTCATTCTTGATCTGGTTCAAAAGCAATTTGAAACCATACGATGGGAATAAGCCATTTTTCGAATCAAACGCTGGCTGTACTTGATCGAGCCAGGCGATCAATTTCCAAGGGCCTTCTTCATCTGCAAGGCCAATGTCCACGCGCTTGATGACTTCCGCCTCAAGCATGCCTGCCACATCTTCGCTCAGATCCTCTTTTACGAAAATGAGATCGCGTTGACCGTAGATCTGCGTGCGTTGTTTATTGAGCACATCATCATACTCAAGCAAATGTTTACGAACATCAAAGTTCGCACCTTCCACACGGGTCTGCGAACCTTCGATGATACTGCTCACGAGGCGCACTTCCAAAGGAAGCGAGTCATCCACTTTGAGGCGTTCCATTAATCCGCTCACCTGCTCGCCACCGAAGAGACGCATCAGATCATCCTGCAAAGAAAGATAAAAGCGGGAAGAACCTGGGTCACCCTGACGTGCGGCACGGCCGCGCAACTGGTTATCGATACGGCGCGCTTCGTGACGCTCCGAGCCGAGCACATGCAAGCCGCCCAACTTACGCACACTTTCCATGTCTTCAAAATATTGCAGGAAGAGTTGTACTTCCGCATCGTAAATACCATAATTGGACGGGTCGATTTTCTGCAAAGCCACACGGCGGTCTTGCAGGGTCATGTCAAACGGATCTTTGTAACCCGATTTGCTCAAGACACGATTCACAGAAGAGATCACTTCTTCCGCGATCTCGCCGCCGAGTTTAATATCCACACCACGGCCTGCCATGTTCGTGGCGATCGTCACCGAACCAAACGCGCCAGCGCTCGCAATGATCTGCGATTCTTCCGTATGCTTGCGCGCATTCAACACTTGATGAGGCACACCACCTTGCAGGATCGTCTTCAAACGGCTGCCCGCTTCTTCAGGCAAACGCAATAATTCAAGCAGGGTTTTTAAGTTGGCGGGGTCTTCAGGATTAATGCTGACCATCCCGTGCGGCGCAATGAACTTGCGTAATGTGTCAGGGGAGATCTTGTCTATCGGCTCATTGAACGGCACAAGTTCCACGATGAGGCGGCCGTCTTCTTCCATCTTCTTTGCACGCAGATAGGCATCACGAACCAGAGTCACCTGCATCAAACGACGCACCGCCTCAGCCTTGAGTCGGCTCGAAAGCCGATCAGAAGAATCTACAGAAGTGGTACCCACCAGCAACGGACGTCCGAGAGCATGCTCGCGAACGATCTCGGTGGTAATGGCGCGCAGTTTTGCTTCCACTGTGCGGAAGATGACATCTGGATAATCCTTGCGGCGATAGAACAGCGGCTCGGCCTCACCCGCGCGGGTGAAGTATGAATAGGTGTAACCCTCTTCATCTTTTGCTTTTACTTCATTGAGCACAGCGTCCTTGCCGAAGGATTGATATTCAAGATTCGGCGAGATCGGTGCTACCTCGAGTTTATAGATCTTATTAAATTCTTCAGCTTCGGTTAAGGCAGTACCGGTCATACCCGCAAGTTTTTGATACATGCGGAAATAATTTTGCAATGTGATCGTGGCGTAGGTGACAGACTCTGGCTCCACCTTCACGCCTTCCTTTGCCTCAACTGCCTGATGCAAACCATCGCTCCAGCGGCGGCCTGGCATCTGGCGCCCCGTGAATTCATCCACGATGACAACCTTGCCGCTTTGCACCAAATAATCTTTATTGCGATGGAAAAGGAATTGCGCGCGCAACGCTTGTTCGAGATACCCAGTCAGGCGAGCCTGTTCGGGAGTTAGGTCTTCAGGGCGGTCGGGATCAAGAAGCTGCAAGCCAAGCATCGACTCAACGTGACTGATACCGATCTCGGTTAAAGAGACGTTGCGATTCTTTTCATCCGCCTCAAAATCTTCCGCCTTCAACTGCTTCACAACCTGAGACATTTTGCCATACCATTCAAGATCTCCCGAGGCAGGCCCGGAGATGATGAGCGGCGTACGCGCTTCATCGATCAGCACGTTATCGACTTCATCCACGATGGCGAAATAATGACCACGCTGCACGCGATTATCAAGGCGCATGGCCATGTTGTCGCGCAAATAATCGAAACCGAATTCAGAGTTCGTGCCATAGGTGACATCTGCACTGTAGGCTTCGACACGGTCCACCAGACGCAGATGATTCTGGTCTTCATGTGGAGATTCGCGCTTAAAGTCTACAACGAAGGCTTTCTTGCCATTCTCAGTCGCTGCAGCCATTTGCAAAACGCCGACGCTTAAACCAAGCGCATCGAAAACAGGAGCCATCCAACGCGCATCACGACGCGCCAGATAATCATTGACTGTAATGAGGTGAACGCCGCGCCCGGTCAACGCATTGAGGTAGACGGGCATGGTGGCAACGAGGGTCTTGCCTTCGCCTGTGCGCATCTCCGCGATCTGGCTGTGATGCAGCGCCGCACCGCCGATGATCTGCACATCATAATGACGCAGGCCGATCGTACGCTTGGACGCTTCACGCACCAAAGCAAACGCCTCGGGCATGATCTCATCCAAAGCATCCTGCTCGATCTTGCGGCGCGTCTCTTGATCTTCGATGCCGTCGATCTCCTGAGCCACACGCGCCTTGAACTCATTTGTCTTCTCGCGCAACGCCTCGTCCGTCAGAGAAGCATACTGCTCCTCCAACGCATTGACCTGTTCCACCAGGCCACGATACTGTTCCACGGTCTTCTTTGTGGGGTCACCACTGAATAATTTTACAAAGTTTTTAAGCATTCAAATCCCTTTCAAGGAAGGGATTATAGCATGGGAGGTTGGATGGAAAATTGGAGTTTTATTAATGTTTACGGGAGTGTCCTACTGCATATAATGTCTTTGATGTACCCAGCAAGCGCCGCTGATGGAGACGTAGAAGAAGCCAACATCCTTCACATCGACTTCATTTCCCCCTCTGGAATTATAATAATCCAAGAAAGGTTTCTGCCATGAAAAAAAACAGTAAATCTGCAGATGAAAGTCTGCACAATCAGGCGGAAGTAAAGTTAAGCGGGGATATCAAGAAGAAGAAAAAACAGCCTATGAAAGAGGCGGATTCGCTGCGATTGCTGCATGAACTGCAAGTACACCAGATCGAGCTGGAGATGCAGAATGAAGAGTTAACTCGCGCGCAGGCGGAAGTAAAAACGGAGCAGGACCAATACGCCAACCTGTACAATAAACTGTACGACTTTGCTCCTGTGGGCTACTTCACATTGGGTCGTGATGGAACGATCCTACACACCAACCTAACCGGGGCACGCCTGCTGGGGGTTGCCCGCAGTAATTTGGATAAACAGCGCTTTGAAACCTTTCTTTCTGCCGAATTCCAGTCCCCCTTCAAAGACTTCCTTCAAAAAGTTTTTACAAACCACGGAAAAAAAACCTTTGAGGCCGCACTCCTGAAAGGTCAACACGAAAAATGCTGGGTGCATCTGGAAGCTGCGATCGAGGATGAAAAAAGTGTAGAGTGCCAAATCGTGCTGTTGGATATCACAGACCGCAAGCAGGCAGAGGAAGCCCTAAAGCAGAGTGAAGCTCACTATCATCTGCTTGCAGATTACATGACTGACACGATCTGGCTGATGAACTTCAATTTACAATTAACTTATGTCAGTCCATCAGTGGAAAAGATCAGGGGCTATACATCGGCAGAACTTCAGCAAATGCAGATCAATCAACTTCTGGCGCCCAAGTCGCTTGAGTTGGCAATGAGCGTTTTTTCGACAGAGATATCCAGAATTCTGACTGACCCAACCTATGCACCGGTGTACACATTGGAGTTGGATTTTTATCGGCGGGATGGCAGCCTCCAATCTGTAGAAAGCAAGCTGAGCATCTTGCGCGACCAGAACGGAAACGCAATTTCCATTCTGGGACAAGACAGGGATATCACCGAACGCAAACAGGCGGAACAGGCGCTCAAGGCTTCCACAGAATTCTCGAGCAGTCTGATCGCCTCCATGCAGGACGGCCTATCCGTGTTGGACAAAAACGGCATACATGTGGATGTCAATTCAGCGTTATGCACAATGACGGGTTTTTCGCGCGAAGAATTGATCGGCAGCAAGCCGCCCTATTTATATTGGGCAGTGGAGGATTACGAGCGGATTCAAGCCGCGTTTCAGCAGGTCATAAATGGTGAATTCCAAAACTTCGAATTGACATTTATGCGCAAGAACGGCGAGCGCTTTCCAGCCATCGTGAGTCCATTCCCCGTTAAAGATGACCTGGGTAATATCGTCAATTATTCTGCAACAGTGAAAGACATCACCCAGCGTAAGCAGGCAGAACTTGAACTACAACGGCACAAGGAAGAACTGGAGCTAAGTAATATCCAGCAAGCTGAGCATCTGCAAAAATTATATGAAAGCGATATTGAGCGGACCGAGAAACGCCGCCTCCAGCTTGCACTGGACCTGCACGACATCGTTCTCAATCAACTGGCGATCCTGCGCCTGAGCGTGGACGACACTCACATTACTCCGAATTTTGAGGAGGCCTATGAGCAAGTGACTCGCCGCCTGCGTGAAATTGTCACAGACCTGCGCCCACCCATGTTAAGTTATGGTTTGAAGCTCGCCATCGAGGGAATGGCTGACAATATGATGGACCGTAACAAGGAAACCTTGAACGTGGTGTTTGATCTGCAGATCGCAGGCGAGTATAGATATGCCGAACACATCGAACAATATCTCTTCCGCATTGTGCAGGAGGCATGTGAAAATGCCCTGCGCCACAGCCATGCCACGCGGGTCAAGATCTCGGCGAAACTGAAACCTGAGCATGTCTGGTTTTTGATCGAAGACAACGGCAAAGGGTTTCAACCTGAAGGACAGATCGATATGGAGAATTTATTAGCCAACAAGCATTTTGGTCTGGTGGGGATGATGGAACGCGCCATGCTGATCGGCGCCAAAGCCGAGGTCCATTCTTTTCTCGGAAAGGGAACAAAAATCCAGGTTGCATGGGATGCGCACCTGGATCAAATCAACAGACAATTATTATAATAAAATATCCAGGCACGTCTCAACATCACCTGCTGGTTTCCCAGCATCCACAGCCACCCAAAAAGTTGAGACGCGCCTTTATCCCCTTTACCCCCATTTAAATGGAATTGGGAACAAAGAACCATTCCATTTATAAACAAATCTGTTACCTTTGAATATTATAGAATTTTCAAAAATAAAAAGCCATAGACAGGAAATTACAGCACATAGACATTTGTACTGGTTTTCAAGCCATGGCTTGTACAGCAGGATTTTTTTTGCTACTCTATAACAAGCAAGAGGGAGCCAACTCATGAACAAAAAAATACGTGTGACCATACTGGACGATCATCAAAATATCATCGACGGCTATGTTTTTCGCCTCAGTACAAACCCGCAGGTCGAAGTTGCCGCAACGATCAACTTTGGCCAGGACCTGGAACCCACACTCGCCGCACACCCCACTGATGTTTTGTTGCTGGATGTAAATGTCCCCACTGCAACTGACAATCCAAACCCGTACCCGATCCTGTATGCCATTCCTAAATTACTTCAAACGTACCCGGGGTTATATATCCTTGTCATCAGCATGTATTCTGACCGCGGACTGATCCGCGCGGTGATGGAAGCCGGGGCGAGTGGATATGTATTGAAAGACGACCAGACTACAGCGCGCGATCTTGGAAGCGTGATTTTGTCGGTTGCCGGGGGCGGCATTTATTTCAGTAAAAAAGCGCATGAGCTTTACAGTCAACATCTGGCAAAAGAAAGCGGGGCGTTATCCTGTCGTCAATTGGAAGCCTTGTCTCTATGCGCGGCCTACCCGAATAACACGACGGCGGTATTGGCAAACATGATGACAATAAGTCATTCCACGGTGCGTAATTTGCTTTCAGGAGCTTACATGAAACTGGATGTAAACAACCGCGCCGCCGCCATTGCCAAGGCGCAGCGGCTGGGATTGATCACTCCGCCCGAGCCCATGTACACAAAGTAGGCGCGGCGCCAGCGGGCAGGCACAAGGGGAATGTATAATCATGCCATGCTCACACCAGAATCGATTCTCAAATCCACATTTGGATATGACACCTTCAAGCCGTTACAACGCGAGATCATCAACAATGTAACGGCGCGCCGCGACACACTGGTTATTATGCCAACGGGCGGCGGCAAGTCGCTCACCTATCAGGTGCCCGCGCTGATGTTCGAAGGTCTCACCATCGTTGTCTCGCCGCTGATCGCGTTGATGAAAGATCAGGTGGAGCAATTGCACGCGCTGGGGGTATCCGCCGTGTTCCTCAACAGTTCCTTATCGCCTGCGGAATATCAGGCGAATATGGACTCTGTGAAAAGTGGACAAACCAAACTGCTTTATGTTGCGCCTGAAACATTACTGACTCCCAGGCTTTTTTCGCTTCTCTCTGGTCTTCGAGTTGACCTGTTTGCGATTGACGAAGCCCACTGCATCTCAGAGTGGGGACATGATTTCCGTCCCGAATACCGCCAGCTGGTGGATGTGCGCAAACGCTTCCCTTCTGCAGTGTGCATGGCGTTGACCGCCACCGCCACACCGCGCGTGCGCGCCGATATTGTGTCTACACTGGGGTTTACACACAAGAATGAATTCCTCGCTTCTTTTAATAGAGAGAACCTCTTCATTGAAGTGGCCGCCAAGCGCGACCCCGTGGCACAGACGCTAAAATTCCTTGAAAATTTCAAAGACCAATCGGGCATCATTTACTGTTTCTCGCGCAAGCAAGTGGACGAACTTGCCGCAACCCTGGCGCGTTATAAATTCTCTGTGCGTCCCTACCATGCTGGCCTGGAAGATTCTGAACGCAGACGTAATCAAGAGGCATTCATCCGCGACGATGCACAGATCATTGTGGCGACGATCGCCTTTGGCATGGGCATCAACAAGCCGAATGTGCGTTTCGTGATCCATTTTGATCTGCCAAAAAGCGTGGAAAGTTATTATCAGGAGATCGGCCGCGCAGGGCGTGACGGACTGCCTTCGCATTGTCTGCTGCTCTACAGCTATGGCGATGCAAGCAAGCTTAGATATTTTATCGACCAAAAAGAGGAGCCTGAACGCAGCGCATCCTATCAACATTTGGAAGCGATGACGCGTTATGCCGAAGGCAGTGTTTGCAGGCGCAAGCCGCTGCTTTCTTATTTCGGCGAAACCTATTCGCAGGAAAACTGCGGCACCTGCGATAACTGCGGAGCCGAGCCCAACGCTCAGGCAGATATCACCATCCCTGCGCAAAAATTTCTTTCCTGCGTCAAACGCAGCGGAGAGAGATTCGGCGCAGCGCACATTGTGGATATTCTGCTGGGTTCAAAGAATGAGAAGATCGAAAAATATAAACATCATGAATTATCCACGTATGGCATTGGCAAGGAACTGACCAAGAGCCAGTGGATGCATATCAGCCGTCAAATGGTGGAGCGCGGCCTGGTGGAGCAGGAACCTGCCTATCGTGTATTGTCGGTGACTGCCGCAGGGTTGGAGATGCTCAAATCACGGAAGCAGGTACTCGGTCAGGTAAATGAAGCGCAGCGTGGTGAACGATCAGGCGCGAGGCTTAAGTCCACATCCTCCGCAGAAGAATTGGAATACGACAATCTGCTGTTCGCTCAACTTAGAAATAAAAGAAAAGAAATTGCGGATGCCGCTGGCGTGCCACCGTATGTGATCTTTTCGGATAAAACTTTGGTGCAGATGGCGACGTATTTTCCACAGACCAAAGACGGCTTGATGAATATGAGCGGCATGGGCAAAGTGAAATATGAAAGATACGGCACAGATTTTCTGACCGTGATCAAGGAGTATTGCAAGGAAAACAGGGTCGAGGAAAAATATAAAGCGCCCATGCGCGAGAAAGATGACGCGGGGCGGCGCTATGCGGCGGTGGGCGAGGCCTACAACGCGGGCGAAAGTATTGAGAGTTTGATGGCGCGCTACAGCGTAACTGCGGACACGATCTTGAATCATCTTGCACGTTTTATCATGGCGGGCAACCCGCTGCGCTCAGCGGAAGATCTGATCGCGCTCTCCACACTTACACCAGACCAACAGCAAAAAGTTTTTTCTGCCTTCGATGAACTGGGCTCGGATATGTTAAAACCCATTCACGAAAAAATGAACGCAACCATAAATTATGATGAGTTGAAAATTTTGCGATTGTGCTATTTATGTGAAAAGAGATAACCATGAAGACCCCTCCCAGACGCGCGGCTTTGCAATCCCTGAAACATCATGTTGTTCGAATTGCCGATCAAGCGAACGATCTTTCGCATGGCTGGCTGGGCGTGTTGTGGACCGCGATTCAGCAGGCTTTGAAACCTGAAACAGGCACCATGGCTGCTTCCATTGCCTACTTTTCGCTCTTCTCTCTTTTTCCGTTAATTCTTCTGAGCATTTCCATTGCAAGCCTTAGCCTGGGACCAGACGTGGACCAGCACGTTATCGTTCAAAGGTTGGAATTTATAGCCCCGGCATTGGGTCAATTATTGGGCGAAAATATAGATCAGATCGTTCTCGCGCGCGGGACGGTTAGCACGGTGGCGTTGGTCAGTTTGATATGGTCTGGCTCTTCAGTTTTCTATACACTCAACCATACCTTGAATAATATCTGGCACAAAAGACAAAGCCGCGCAGCATGGAAACGGCGCGGAGTGGCGATCCTTTTTGTGCTGGCTTTTGTGGGGCCGTCTCTTCTTTTGATCTCGATCGCTGGCAGTGTGCTGGCCAACCTGCGCTACTGGCTGCCAGATCAGATATTGCCGCTCAGAGATGGGATCAGCGTGATATTGACGATCCTGCTGAATATTTCATTATTCATGGCGCTTTATATGATGCTCCCGCATGGCGCGGCCAAGTGGCGCGAAATTCTGCCTGGCGCAATTTCTGCAGGGTTGCTTTGGGAAATTGCCAAGAAAATGTTTCTGGTTTTTATTTCAACGTATATTTCCATTTCCAACCTGGTGTATGGCACGGTGGCTGTGATCATCGCCTTCCTTGCCTGGGCATATTTCAGCAGTCTCATCTTCCTTTTTGGCGCATATGTAAGTGTCTCTCACTGGGAGCAGAAACAGACAGAAGAAAGCCGCTAACAGTTTATGTCAGCGGCTTTCATTTATCGACAAGTTCAGCATAATTTTATACAGTGTCATCCTGAGCGACAGCGAAGGATCTCTACCCCGCTACAAGAGACCCTTCGGTCGCGAAGAACGCTCTCTCAGGGTGACACGGTGTTTTTGATACGGGTATTAGCCAGATCTCGAATGCGGCGGCGCGTTTCCGCATTGCTTAATCGCAATTCAACCAGGTATGCAAAACGGGGTTCATCGAAAATATTCCACGAGTCTGAATCCGCGATCATGAGCAAGCCGAGCACATCCATATCTTCCATGGTAAGCGCATAAGAAAGTTCTTTGTCACTTAGTAAAACCGCGTTACTCCAATCCTTCAGGGTGGGCAATGACTGATGAAGCAGCACCGCCTTTAAGACACGCGCTGCCGAGCTATCCCTGCCCCAGCAGATATGGATGCCGTCTATGATCTCATGCAAAAAAGAATGATCGTGAATCATTCTATCCCCATCCTGGCGCTGGGCAGACATCACCAGATCTGACCATGTTTCCAGATGAGCCATGTTGATATTCGGAAAAAGATCAAATCCTAATTCAGGCATAAGCCGCGCAGCCACCGCCGCAGAACGAAACGGATGGGCGGTATCATTTCTGGCCTGGTCTTTATCCAGATCATGTAAAACCGCCGCCCATTCAATTTCCATGCGGGTTTGTAGATCAGCTTGTCCATATTCAGGCAGATTTAGGCATGTGGCGAACACAAGTAACGTGTGTATCGCGGTTTGTCCATCATGCAAGGTCGCAATTTTTCTCCACCCATGAAGTACGCTGTCCATTTTCTCAATAAAACTTTGTTCCCGCAGTGGACTTATCTGTTGAATCAATGAATCCCAGGCTGAGAATTTTTCGGCTCGCAAATCAGACGCGATCTTTTTGGATAAATTCCAAAAGTCTGGGAGTTTTTCTTTTACTGAAATCATATTTCTCCTAACGAATCGGGGACACTATTTGCGAGGGAAATACTCAACGGAAGGGCGGGCGTGGACTCTGTTTTCGGGCATCAATCAAATATCGAGGGGTTGCAGACCATTCATACCAAGGATCAACGAGACTTCACTGCCATGATGCAGATCGTGTTCCAGCACATGGTAGATCACCCAACTGCGCGATACTTCGTATGTCTGGCCATCCCATTCATCAGGGAAGGTCCTGGCACAATCGGCGGGCGTCCAGCGTTGCAAGCGAGATTCGATGAATGTCCACGTCTCTTCGAGGCCGCGTGCCAGTTCCGCCGCGCTGCGTTCTGGTGAATCACGTTGTCCCCACAGCATGTACTGATCCATCAGATCGTCGGCAT
>JAVBXV010000411.1 GCA_030824405.1 Anaerolineales bacterium
TTCTGCCAAACAAAAACCGCCATTCACGATGGCGGTTTTTGTTTGGCTATTTGTGATTGTAGGTTTCGCCTGCTGTTACTCTGAAATCCAAATGATTTTGTTCAGGAGCGAAAACGCAGGTGGCGAAATCAGTAAATGCACAGGGAGGCGAGTAGGCTTTGTTGAAATCAATAAATATCTTTCCGTCTTCCTCATCTGCAACCAGATAACGGCCTGTGGGATAGGTTCCGTCTTTGCTGGTGGGGTCCCAAAAGCGGACGAAGAGCGTACCGTCATCTTCCTTGTTGGTATCAAGCTGGTAGTGGTTTCCATTAAACTCGAAGGCCAGATACCCTTCAACAGGGAATTCAGATTTTTCACCCGTTATGTCTGGGAAGTAAGCCATCTTCGGGCGCTCGTAGGCATTGTATGTGGCAGGGACGCGAAAACTTTCGTCGATGTCGTACCAGGTACGGGCGGGGAAGGAGCGTCGCGCTTCGCGTTGGTTATCCCACATGCGTACGCCAACTCTGTTGCCGCGTTGAATGACAACGAGTCGAATATCATGCAATGTAATAAAACTTGGGTTTTCTGCAATGTCAGGTTGAAGAATGGCAAAGTCTGCGGGCTTGTCGTTTACATAAACTTTTTCGCCAGCATTCACACGCAAACTAACAGATTTTCCGTTGTATTCGATAAACCCTGCGAAGGCGGGCGCACGCTCAGGTAGTTGAACTTCGCATTTTGGGTCGGAGCCAAACTGGTTTTTGCCAAGCTTGAGCCAATAAAGACCTGCCAATGCAAGCCAGCCATTTTCCTTGCGAATGATATCGTCGCGCTCCTGGCGCCAATCGTTCAGGGTTTGTCGGTATGTTTTGTTTGCCATGCAGGCATTATACCTGTACTGCATGGAGTTTGGAAGTTGTTATAACAAAAAAGACCTGCCCGATAAAGGCAGGTCTTTTTTGTTATTTTATACTAAAGAACGACTACAGGAACCTGGACAAGATAGATGTAAAGAGCTGCTATAAATGCGATAATACCAAAGAGGGAGAAAGCGAGACGCATGTTGCTTTCGGGTCCGAGCAGGGATGCCCACGCGGATAAGGCGAGGCCAAGTGCCATGATAAGCATGACGAGTTGGAGTTGATCGCCGCGTTCATCATATTGCCCAGCCAGGTTGAAGTTGTATTCCGATGAATCGAAATACGCAATCGCATCCGCGTACAATGCCTCTATGTATAGATCAGGATATTGATCTGCTTCAAGCGCAGCCACCAGTGCTTCGCTGAAATTGCCTTCATAATATGCAGCAACTTCAGGATTTGTGTCTACGTTGATGTACCAGTTATCGTAGTTGTTGTCGTCCTGGAGCCAATTCTGATTGGCTTCAAGATAGAACACATTACCATCGTTCAATTCTTTCATGCCAAGAATTTCGTACTTGTTTTGTTCTGAGTCGGCCATGGCGCCCTGGTAACTGGCTACGGCGGTGAACACACTCAATAATGCGATCATGGTTCCAAGAACGATCTCATTACCGAGAAAACCAAAAAACTTCTTCATTTCTTTTGCTCCTCGAGATTTTTGTTTTCAGCCTGTATGACTGTGGCGGCGATTATATAACAGGAATCCGATTTTTAGGTTTGCAGTTTTGTTGTAGTCTGGAATAAAACTTCTCCGAGCTTATAAAAGCCTCGGAGAAGTAAAACGCGCTTCAAACTACGCTGTTACCTGTTTAGTCTTCCAATGTGCTGATATCACCCTCAGGCAGGCCCTGCGCCCTTGCCTTCAACACGCGCCTCATGATCTTGCCAGAGCGTGTCTTGGGGAGTTTATCCAGGAATTTGACATCCTCGGGGCGGGCTATCGGCCCCATGTGCGTGGACACGTGCTGACGCAGTTCTTCGGCCAATTCGGGCGAAGGGGAAAAGCCGCTTCGCAGCAACACAAAGGTGTGGATGGCCTGTCCTTTGACCTCATGTGGCAAGCCGATCGCGGCGGCTTCTGCCACGGCTGGGTGACTGACCAGTGCCGATTCAACTTCCGCTGTGCCGAGGCGGTGGCCAGAGACTTTGATCACATCATCTACGCGGCCAATGATCCAGTAATAGCCGTCCTTGTCGCGCTTGGCAGAGTCGCCTGTTGTGTAGCGGCCTGGGTATTTAGTCCAATATTGATTGACGTATCTTGCGTCGTCGCCATAGATCGTGCGCAGCATCGCAGGCCACGGATTCTTGAGAGTCAGATAGCCTTCCGTATCGTCTGGGACAGGGTTGCCCTGCTCGTCCACGATCTCGGCTTCCTGCCCAAAGAAGGGACGTGTCCCCGAGCCAGGTTTGAGCGGCACTACAGGCGTGGGCGCGATCATGAATGCGCCTGTTTCTGTCTGCCACCATGTGTCCATGATCGGGCATTTATCCTTGCCGATCACGCGGAAGTACCACTTCCACGCCTCAGGGTTGATCGGCTCACCAACCGAACCCAGCAAGCGCAATGAGGAAAGATCGTGCTTGTTTGGCCAGGCTTCGCCGAAACGCATCAACCCGCGAATGGCAGTCGGTGCAGTGTAAAAGACCGTGATGCCGTAGCGCTCAACAACCTGCCACCAACGATTTGGGTACGGGAAGGTGGGTCCGCCTTCGAACAGCATCGAAGTTGCGCCTGCAACCATTGGCCCGTACACAATATACGAGTGTCCCGTGATCCAGCCTGGGTCTGCCGTACACCACCAACGATCTTTATCGTTGATATCGAACACGTATTTCAAAGTGGAATATGTGCCCACCATGTATCCGCCATGCGTATGAAGAATGGCTTTGGGTTTGCCAGTGGAGCCAGATGTGTAAAGAATGAAAAGTGGATCTTCCGCATCCATCACCTCGGTGGCACATTTGCCATTGGCAATGGGCAGCGCGCACATATCGTGATACCAGTGATCGCGTCCCGCTTCCATGTTGACGGGTTGGCCTGTGCGTTTGACAACGATAATATTTTCCACTGAAGGGCAGCGCTTGACGGCTTCGTCTACGATATTCTTCAGTTCAACGATTTTTCCGTTTTGATAGGAGCCGTCACAAGTGATGACCAATTTGGACTCGCTGTCGTCAATGCGTCCCTGCAGTGAATCCACTGAAAAACCGCCGAATACCACTGAATGGATCGCGCCGATCTTGGCGCACGCCAGCATTGCAAAAACAATTTCGGGAACACGTCCCATATAAATGGTGACGCGCTCGCCTTTTTGAACACCCATGGCTTTGATGATATTCGCCATGCGCGAAACTTCACGGTTCATTGCAAAATAGGAAAAGGTACGTTCCTGTTTGCCGTCTTCACTTTCCCAAATGAGTGCAAGTTGATTCTTGCGATGTGTATTCAGATGTCTATCCACTGCATTGTGTACGATGTTTGTTTTTGCCCCAACAAACCACTTGTAGAACGGCTTGTTCGAGTCATCCAAAACCTTGTCCCACTTCTTGAACCATTCCAATTCAGAGGCTTCGTCGCTCCAGAAGCCTTCCAGATCCTTGCCCGCTTTTTCAGCGAGGGCGTCCCAATCTTTCAGGCGTGCCTGCGCGATCACCTGTTCAGATGGGTAATAGACGTCGCCTTCCATTTCCTTCGCCTTGCTGGTTTTAGCCATAGAAGTGTCTCCTCACATTTGAAAATGTTAGCGGCAATTTTAATCCCGTTTTGGTTAAACTGCCTACTCAATCCAATCCAATATCTTATGCCACGCGCCCGCAAACGGCAGGAACCATGGCGAGCCAGTGTACAAACCGAACGGTGCGCCTGGAAAATCAAATTGTGCAAATGGATGCTCTTTGATATTCCCTGTCAGCATGGCTTCTGCAACCGTCTGCCCCAAATAAGTTGCCATCGCCACCCCGTGCCCTGCGTACCCCAGTGAATAAAACAACCCATCCGTTTCGCCCACATGCGTCATTTGGTCGAATGCAAAATCAAGTGTGCCGCCCCAAACATAATCCACTTTTACATTTTTCAACTGTGGATACACCTGCGTCATTTCGCGCTGCAAAATTTCAGCGCTGTTTTTTATCGTATTCGTTGTCTCAGGAAAGAAAGCCGCGCGCCCGCCAAAGATCATGCGGTTATCCCACAGCCTGAAATAATTTAGATAATGTTTGTAATCAAAGATCATGCGGTTCTTCGGGCTAAGTTCATTCACCAATTCATCAGATAATTTCTCTGTCGCAATAATGAATGACCCGATCGGAATAATTTTTCTTTGCAGTTTTCTTGTGACATTTCCCGTATACCCAGATGTCGCCACTAAAACAGAATCTGCCTCCACCACGCCTCTCTCTGTCTCGACGACAAAACGCTTCTCCCTCCGCTCCAGCCTGTGGACTCGCGCTCGCGCGCAAAGCATTGCCCCAGCTTTTTCAGCCGCGCCTGCAAGACCCACTACGTATTGAGCAGGGTTCAACCCGCCGCTGACCTCGTCTACTAAAGCGCCGTGGTAGATATCCGAGCCGATCTCGCTTTTCAGATCCTGCGGCGAAACCAGACGGACGTTGTGATTGAATTCTTTTGCCATGAATTCAACTTCTTCCTTGAGCGCGTCGTAATGTTTTGGCTTGTTTGCCGTCAACAAATGACCGCAACGGGAAAAGCCGCAATCAATATTTTCTTCCTTGATAATTTGCTCAACCGTGTTGACCGAATCCAATGAAGATTGGAATAATTGCTTTGCCAGATCCCGCCCATACTTTTTGACAATGGTTGCCATGCCCACTTTGAGTCCAGTGAGCGTCATGCCACCATTGCGTGAGCTCGCTCCCCAGCCAATCGTCTCCGCTTCCAACACGACAACTTTGACTCCGCGTTTTGCCAGTGTCCGTGCGGCACTCAAGCCTGTGTATCCGCCGCCGATGATGGCCACGTCCACTTTTGCAGGGATGGGTGTCAGGTTTTTGTCATCGGGCATTTGAACGGTGGTGTGCCAGTAGATTTGTTGATTTGCAACCATAAGTGTGTTGTGCCTTTCTTTGAACTTATTACATTTGCTTCAATTGTGCCACAATATCTAAAAACAAGATAAAATCTTCAGGAAAATTATCAGTACATCTATTGGGAGAACAGAATGGAATTATTATTGTCTTTCGCAGGTTGTTTTGCATTGCCTATTGTAATTGTGGGGATTGTTTTACTTGCGATCTGGATTGTTCGATTAAATAAAGCCGATAAAAATAAACGCGTTCAGAAGCGATTCGAACAATTAAGCGCCCTTCGTAAAAAAGGTATCACTGCCCCTGCTGTGGTGCTTTCTGCGAAGAATGGTTTAAGTAGTGGCCCAGACAGCAGAAGCCAGGAAACATCGATTACTTTTCAACTTGAGGTTCAGCCTGAAGGGCGTGCTGCTTTTCAAACAACCCTTCAAGATTGGGTGCCAGGAAGAGGCTATCGGTATCGGGCTGATGATATCGGACGTAAAATTTGGGTGACGTATGACCTGAACGATACAAGCCAAATGATGTTTGAATATTACGATGAAGACCGCAAGCATATTCTGGGTCGCCCATTATTTGAAAAATTAGAAAAAAGAAACGTCGGTATTCGAAAAACTGGCGAGGAAGCCCTTGCTGATATTCTTGAAATAGAAGATTTGCAAGTGACAAATATTATTGAAAGAGATCACTTGCAGCAGACAATTTTGCGTTTGAAATTAGAAATTACCCCCGCAAACGGCTCGCCTTACCAAGCAGAAACGCAGGCGCTATTTGCAAATACTTCATTGTATAAATATGCGGTTGGTAAACAAGTTTATGTCAAGTTCAATCCACAGGATAAAACACAGGTTGCTATTGTGCGTTCTGCTGAGTAGAAACTGAAAAACTATGCTTTATTGAAGTGCGGACGCAAGTTCGCACTTTTATTTTAAGACAGAATTTCTTCCCAGTTTAGTTCTTCAAAGGCTTTGTGTAGACGATGACCGTCGTCCACGACGATGTAGGTGAGGTTGGTGAACAGTTTTTCCGCGATCTCGCGGACGGGTTTCAAGGGCACGACGTCGTCTTCTGTCCCGTGGATGATGCTGGTTGGAATGGAAACAGGCTCGAGATTAAGATAGGAAGCGAATTGGTCGCGCAGCAGGGCAGGCGCCAGCAGGATCAACTTCCGCACTTGAGCTGGATGTGTGCAGGCGAAGACGGTCCCCATTAAGCCGCCGAAGGAGGAGCCGATGATGACCCAATTTTTCTTGCGGCCCAGGATCGGTTTGAGCTGTTTCATACGTTCTTCAAACGAGCCTGTGAAATCTGGCGTGACCATGCCAGGGAATTTTTCCGCAAATTGGCGCGCCTTGCCGCTTTGGCTGGTGCTATCAAGACCATGTAAATAGATAAGTTTTGAATTGTCCATTTTCTTTTTCTTTACCGTCTTTTTTACTTTTGCCTGTGGCTCTTCGTCTGACACAAAATCTTCGGGTTCTTCTTCAATGCGCCTTGGTTGTATTGGCAGTGACGGGCGCAGAAGTTCGCGTAATTCTTTTTGCAGAGGCGGCGGGAAATCCTGCGAGATGCGCCGCAGGGTGATGACCGTCATTGGGTTTTCGGAATTGTTGAGAATATGTTTAAGCAGGAAGATGGTTTCATTTGCAGAGGCGCGATATAACGAGACGATCAGATCGGTGAGATCATTTTGTAATGTGGACGGGGCTTCTACGATGATGGGTTCGACAAGATCGAGAATAGGCGGGAGGTTGTTGTAGTTGGTGTCTGCGATCATGGGCAGCAGGGCTTGGATGCCATTTGACCATGTACGCGAGCGTTCGGGATGAAGATATTCGCGGACGAGTTCGAGGAATTGATGCGGGGTTTCCTTGCGCATGCGCGAAAGACTTGTGGATAGCAACGCCGAGCGAACTTCGGGGTCGCGGATCTGTTGTGTCCATGCGGTTAGGCGGGGGAGCAGGCGTTCTTCCTGCGGTGGGATGCGCCCAAGTAAAAAGGCGGCGAGCAGGCGGGTTTCGAGCGCGCCTTCGTCCCAGAGTGTGTCTGCCAGTTCGAGTGCGAAATGCGGATT
Source organism: Anaerolineales bacterium (assembly GCA_030824405.1). Classification (GTDB taxonomy): domain Bacteria; phylum Chloroflexota; class Anaerolineae; order Anaerolineales; family Villigracilaceae; genus Villigracilis. The sequence goes on from JAVBXV010000411.1 coordinate 7,030, forward strand.
TGCTTCGGCAGTTGCTTTTATTTCATTTTCGATTTGAGTGAGTACGGCCAGCGGGGTGCGATACGTTTTTAAGTTGGAGCCAGGGGCAACGTTTTCCTTGGTGCGCAATGTGTAATTGACATAAAAATCAAGGATCTCGCGCAAATGCTTCATGAACTCATCGGGCAGGAAGAAAAAATCAGCCAGACGAGTGGTTTGTTTGCGGAGACGTGCTAGGTCGATTGCGGGCATGGGAAGGTTGTAGTAGGGGTGGGGTTACCCCGCCCCTACGTGAAATTAATAGGATTTAGCGAAATACACTTTGCGCTTGGAAGGCTTGCCACAGACGATGCAGGTTCCTTCTGTTTCAGGCTGATTGAAAGGAATATTGCGTGTGGTGGCTTTGGCGTCTTCTTTTACTTTGGTTTCGCACTCGCGTGATTCACACCAATAAGAAAATGCCCAGCCATCCTGTACAACCTTTTTGAGCTCTTCATAATCTTTTGGATCATGAATGTTCGCGTCGCGGTATTCAGTGGCGCGCTTGAGGAGTGAATCCTGAATTTCGACGAGCAAGCCGCTCACAGCAGAGTCCAGACCTGCTTGTGGGACGAAGGTTTTTCCTTCTCTGCCAGGCTTGTCACGGCGGGCAAGGGCCACGGAGCCTTTTTCCACATCCTTGGGGCCGATCTCCACACGGACGGGAACGCCGCGCATTTCCCAATCGTTGAATTTGAATCCAGAGCTGACGTTGTCGCGGTCGTCCATTTTGAGGCGGATGCCAGCAGCTTTGAGTTCCATGAAGATGCGGTCTGCCACTTCCATGACCTTGGCTTTTTCAGCATCGTTTTTATAAATAGGAACGAGCACCGCTTGCACAGGTGCGAGGCGGGGAGGAAGCACAAGCCCCTGGTCGTCACCATGCACCATGATCATTGCACCAATGATGCGGGAGGAAATTGCCCATGAGGTGGTTTCAGCATATTGCAGGACATTGTCTTTGTTGAGGAATTGAATTTCAAATGCCTTGGCAAAGTTTGTGCTGAAATAATGAGACGTGCCAGATTGCAGGGCGCGCTTGTCCCACATCATGGCTTCGATGGAAGTGGTGGTGTGTGCGCCTGCAAAGCGTTCGGTCTCGCTCTTTGTGCCTTTGATAATGGGAAGCGCTGCTTCTTCCAAACAGAAGCGTTCGTAAATATCGAGGATGCGGTACATTTCTTCTTTGGCTTCTTCGGCAGACGAGTGGGCGGTGTGACCTTCATGCCAGTAGAACTCAGCCGTGCGCAGGAAGAGCTTGGTGCGTAACTCCCAGCGAAGTACGGAGCCCCATTGCACGATCAGAATGGGGAGATCGCGCCAGGACTTGACCCACTTGGAATACATGTGACCAATGATGGTTTCGGAGGTGGGGCGAACCGCCAGTTTTTCTTCAAGCTCCACGCCGCCGCCGTGTGTGACCACAGCAAGCTCGGGGGCAAAACCTTCCACGTGATCTTTTTCCTTTTCAAAGAAGGACATGGGGATCAAGGTTGGGAACGCCGCATTGACGTGACCTGTTGCCTTGAATTCCTTGTCCAGCCAGGAGGTGATGTTCTCCCACAGTGCCCAGCCATAAGGTTTCACGACCATGCATCCGCGCACAGGTGCGTAATCAGCAAGATCTGATTTTATGACGAGTTGGTTGTACCATTCTGAGAAATCTTCCGCGCGTGTTGTTAATTTGTCTTCAGCCATTTTGTCCTCTTTTTAGATTCGCATGTTTGCAGGTTGAATCGTTTGAACGTTCAAACCTGTTAACTTTTTAATGTGTCTACAGCAGTTTTTACATCATCCGCAAAGTATAACAACTCTCGCTGTTGAATGGACATGTAGGTTTCAAAGTCATTGAAGAACTGATCGAATGTGGACTGCCAACCGCGCCCGATCAGTGTCAGAGGCCTGGGCGGGATCGATTCCACGATCATCAAATTCCACATCAATGAAACTTCTGTCAACGTGCCGGCGCCGCCTGGGAGGGCGATCGCCGCGTCACAGCCTTCGATCAGCCCCATCAAACGCTCAGCCAGGGTCTGTTTTCTTCGTTCTTCTTTGACCCACTGATTTGGCTTGGACTTGCGCCACTCTTCAATATCAATGCAGGTCACACCGATCACATGCCCGTTTGCTTCATGTGCTCCGCGTGAGACGGCCTCCATCGTGCCCATGTAGCCGCCTGTTAATACGGTGTGTCCACGCTGGGCGAGGAGTGTGCCGAGTAGCCTGGCTTCTTCGTAAGCTGATGTGCCTTCTTTGGGTTGTGCGCCGCCAAATACTGTTATGTTCATAACTTGTCCCATTGTCTTGTTTTGTTCACTTCGATCTTCTTCAATACCGCTTCTTCCAGATCAATGCCTGAGATCGAAGCCAGTTGCAAAAGAAATAAGGTCACGTCTGCCAGTTCGCTTCCTAATTCGTCTTTATCTTTTATGTCATCGCCAAATTGGAAATGTTCCAGAATCTCTGCCGCTTCGATGGAAAGTGAAACGGCCAGATTGCGTGGTGTCTGTGGACGTTTGCTATCCTGCTCGTACCAGCCTTTCGATTTGACCAGTTCGTGCATCATTTCAGTTAATTCTTTGATCGTCAGTTTCTTATCAACCATCGTCTATGTCCATTGTCTGATAAACAAAAACGGCTCACCAAGTCTGGGAGCCGTTTGGGCGCAATAAAGCGAACCTAGCCAGACCTGGTAGATTTACATGTTCGAGGGGACGGGTTCGGGGTCAAATACATTGGGCCAATTATACACACTTATTAAAAAATGAGAAGAAATTAGCTGGAGAGTTTGTCGTGCCTCTGAGGTAAAATGGATGTGGAAAAAAACTATGCCCCCATTTTTACAATTCATTATTCGCAGATTTCTGTATGCGCTGCTTTCCATGGTCGTCATCACCATGGTGCTGTATGCCGGTATGATGTTAACCCCACCCGAGGCGCGTGCTCGTTTGTATTTGCCGCCAGGTAAGGGCGGGGAAAGAGCGTCTGAGCAATACCTCCTGAATATCATTGAGGAGAATCATCTTGATCAGCCGTATCTGGTCCAGTATGTATATTGGGTCAAATCGCTATTTACCAGCACCTGGGGATACAGCCCCAGTATGCGTACGGAAGTGCTGCCTGCCTTGCTTCATCGAACACCTGCCACACTGGAGTTGATGGTTTACTCCCTGTTATTGTTGATTCCGCTCGGTCTTGGCAGTGGGTTGTTCTCAGGCTGGAAGCCTCATAGCAAATTTGACACTGGATTTCGTGTGCTTGCATTTATTGGCACTTCCATGCCTTCCTTTATTCTGGCAATGATACTGATCTCGATCTTTTATCTCAAACTGGACTGGCTGGCTCCAGGTCAAATGGATGTAGCGACAGAGTTGGATATGGCGCGTACGGGTTTTGTGGAATACACAGGCGCGTTGACAATTGACAGCCTGCTCAACAACCGCTTCGATATTTTCATTACACTGTTGCGTCATTTGGCCATGCCAGTTTTTACCCTGTCTATTTATCACTGGGCTACGCTGGGACGTGTAACTCGCGCCACAATGTTGAACGAGCGCGGCAAGGAATATATTACGGCTGCGCGTGCTCGTGGTGTCAGGGAGAATGTCTTGATCTGGCGGCATGCTTTGCGCGCCATCCTCGCTCCTTCGCTGACAACCATTGCTCTTTCCGCCGCCAACATCGCAACGGGAGTATTTGTGGTTGAGATCATTTATGGTTTGACGGGTATTTCCAAGGTGATCGTGGTTGCCATGAGCAGTATTCCTGATGCCCCAGCTTCGCTTGGGTTTGCGGTCTATAGTGTCATTATGGTGCTTGGCTTGATGTTGTCCCTCGATATACTCCAGGCCATTGTTGATCCGCGCGTACGCGAAGAGGTCTTGAAGGTATGAGATCTTTACATTATTTCTTCTCACGCTGGCAAAATTGGCTCGGGCTTGTGATCGTGCTGGCTTTTACTTTTGTAGCCTTGGCGGCTCCCGTACTTTCTCCGCCCAACGATACCACTCTGGGCGCTTTCAAGAAAGTTGGCCGCTCTACAGATTCCACGCCGCATCCGCCGAGTGACATTGCTCCTCTGGGTACGCTGCCTGGTCAGTTGGACGTATATCATGCGCTGATTTGGGGCACACGCGAGGCCCTGCAATTCGGTGTACTTGTGGCGCTTGGAGCCTTCATCTTTGGCGTGCTGTTTGGTGCCATCTCTGGGTACGCAGGCGGCATCGTCAACAGTATCATGATGCGCATTACCGATGCCTTCCTCACTTTTCCTGCATTGGCGGCCGTGGTTTTCCTGCAACAAATGGTAGCGGTGACCATTGAGTCCATGGGCGGCACGTATTGGTTTAATAACGATTATCGCGGCAGGCTGATAGATTTTCAATTCACGCCGCCGCCTTTCGCTGTCTTTTTGATGAAGGTAGACCCGATCCTGATCAGTTTGATCCTGTTTTCGTGGATGCCGATCGCCCGCATTGTCAACACAATGGTGATCACACTTAAGAATACCGAATTCATTCAAGCTGCGCGCGCCCTTGGCGGCAGTTCAACTTATATCGTTCGCCGCCACATCATCCCCAACTCGATCGGCCCCGCCATTGTACTGGCCGCCCGCGACGTAGGCAGTTCTGTCATTTTGCAGGCAACGATCACCTTCATCGGCTTGGGCGGACAATCTGCGTGGGGCATGTTGCTTTCGCTGGGCCGCAACTGGGTTATCGGCCCAGGCGGCAGTCTACTTGCCACTTGGTGGGTCTTCGCTCCCGCCACAATTGCAATTGTTCTATTCGGTGTTGGATGGAATCTGCTCGGTGATGGA
>JAVBXV010000209.1 GCA_030824405.1 Anaerolineales bacterium
TCTCGTCCACGCGTTTGGAGGAGGCATACGGGGATAGTTGTTTTAAGGGAGTATCTTCCACAAGGGGCATCGCATCCGAATCGCCATAGACGGCGGCGCTGGAGGCAATGACCGCACGCTGTACACCTGCCTTGCGCGCCGCTTCGAAAAGAATGGACGTACCTGTCACATTCACATCGAAACATTCCTGCGGCTTCTCCATGGATTCAGGGACGGAGACAAATGCCGCTTCGTGGAAAATGATATTAACGCCGCGAACAGCTTCGGCTACGCGCGAAGCGTCTCTCAAGTCGCCTTCGATGATCTCGACATCGAGTCCCTTGAGGTTGTCGCGTTTGCCTGAAGAGAAGTTATCCAATATACGAACGTTCGCGCCCTGCTCAAGCAAGGCGCGTGTGATATGTGAGCCGATGAAACCTGCGCCGCCAGTGACTAAATAATTCATGAGTTACCTTCCTGTTCTTCTTAATACCGTACCAATGGTACGCAAGACGATCGTAAAATCCATGTTCAATGTGCGATGCTTGATGTAATAGAGATCGTACTCAAGTTTGACCGCTGTTTCTTTTACATCTGCAACGTAACCATAATTGATCTGTGCCCAGCCCGTGAGGCCAGGTTTGACCAAAAGACGCGCGCGGTAAAAAGGAATTTGTTTTTGGAATGCTTTGACCAATTCAGGCCGTTCCGCACGCGGACCGACGAGACTCATTTCGCCGCGTACCACGCTCCAAAATTGCGGCATTTCATCCAGACGCGAACGGCGCAGGAAGTTGCCGACCTTGGTGACACGCGGGTCATTTTGAATGGCGAATTTTGCTTCGCCATCCGCTTCGGCATTTTGCTTCATGGAACGGAACTTGTAAATTTTAAATTCGGTGCCGCCCTTGCCGAGGCGGTCTTGAGAATACAAAATGGGAAAGCCGCTTTCAAGAACAATGGCGATTGCCGCAAATGGGTAAATGAACCAGAAAATGAGCAGACCCACCAGACCGCCCACAATATCCATAATTCGTTTCATTAATTCATAGGTGCCGCGCGTGCGCACCTGGTCTACAAAGGAGCGAATGACCCAATCTGATTCGAGATGCTCGATCGGCACGCGGCCTGTCATCTCTTCATATAAGATCGGCATGCGCGTCACTTCCACGCCGCGTTCCTGCGCGTCCAAAATGGACTGGAAGGTCTCGCCTTTTATCTCGCCATTAATGGCAACCACAATATCAGAGATGCGATAATCGTCGATCAGGTTGATCAGTTTTTCGCTTGTGCCGAGCACGGCAAAGCCAGCGTAAGACTTGCCTTGTTTGGCAAGATCATCGTCAATATAGCCGAGCAAAATATAAGGCGGCGGACTCATTTTGGTGTAAATATCTGCAAGCGAATGGCCTGCCTTGCCCGCCCCCACAATGATCACGCGGCGCATCAATCCAGATGAGGTGTACAACCTGATAAACGTGGCACGCCAGACCAAAGTCAAAACCGAAGCGATGACAAGGAATGCGCCCACCGCAATACGCGGAAGTGAGTTTGGATCCTGATTAATGGTGAAAAGCAGAGAGTAGGCCATCAACCCAACAATGGGCGCCACGGCAATACTGCGTAAGGTCTTTCTCCAGCTTGCGGCGGTGTGTACTTCATACGAATCAACCAGCAGCAGGAGCCAGATCAAAGGGAGAATGTAAAACCAAACGGGAATTTCAATGCTAAGTTGAAAGCGTTCAATTTGTTTGTCGGTCAACCCCTTGGCGATCTGAGCCAGGCGGTTGTATTCACGCCATATATAAATGGAACCCAGCACTGCGCCAACAGACGCAATGAGATCGCCTAACAACAGAATGAAGCGTTGTTCGCTGGGTCTTAATCTTAAGGAAGGTCGGTAAATGTCAGCCATCTTTTCTAAACGGACTTATTAAAAATCCCACACCCCAGGTGATGTGCATGGTTGAAATTGCAAGCGGCAGACCAAAAACAAGGAAAGCCTTTCGTTTTTGAATTGCAAGTTCCAAACCAGCCAGAAACAATACGGAAAAATACAGGAGAATCTGTGCCGCAAGCAGATAACGCGCAAGCACAACCCATAAGGATAACACAGTCAACACATCCAGACTTAAGACGAACACAGGCGGCAAAGCCTGGCGCCAGCGAAGTGTATGCGGATAACGCTGCAGCATACGCCGCTTCCAAAAGCCGTAGCGCAGGTATTGCGTTGCCAATGTTCCAATTGTACTTCTGGAAAAATAAACCGAACGAATAGACGGGTCCAGCCAGACCACGCCGCCCGCTTCACGCACGCGCGTATTGAATTCATAATCTTCATTAGCCAGCAGGGTTTCATCAAAGGGACCGATCTTCTCGATCAGTGTGCGCTTGAACGAACCAAAAGGCACAGTATCCACCGCGCCCGCCTTCGCATTCAGCCGATACATCGCATCGCCAACCCCCAGCGGATGCGCCGCCGCAAACGAGATCGACTCCGCGATCCACGTTTCGGCGCCAGGGCGAATTTCCCACACGCCGCCAATATTCTCACCCTTGCCGGCTTGATGCGCCGCCACACAGCGCTCCACATATTCGGGGATGGGCATCGAATGCGCATCCAGGCGGACGATGATCTCGCCTCTGGACTCGCGAATAGCCTGATTCAATCCCGAGGGAATGGTCTTCACTTCATTATCAACCACACGCACATTGAGATCTGGGTGTTCCGTCTGGAACTCCGCGATCACAACACGCGTACGGTCAGTAGACAGGCCATCCGAAATGATCAACTCCATCTGCGCGCGCGGATACGTCTGCGCGAACACAGCAGAGAGCAAATGACGAATGGTCTTCTCTTCGTTATAACAGGGGACGATCACAGAAACAAAAGGTTGCATGCTTGGAAGGGTTTTACTTTTTCGTCAGCGGCAGGAAGACCTCAAAAGCCGTCCCCTCCCCCAACCCGCTGCGGACGCTAATTCTACCATTATGAGCCTGCACAATTTCATGCGCAATTGCCAGCCCCAACCCCGCGCCATGCCCCCCGCCGCCCTTGCGCGAAGGGTCTGCCTGATAGAAACGGTCGAAGATATGCGCCTGTACTTCGGGCGTCATGCCTGCGCCGTTATCCATCACAGAGACGAGCATCTCTTCATTTACACGAGAAGCATGAATACGGATCGAACCACCGCGCGGCGTAAACTTCAAGGCATTGTCGACCAAATTCGTAAAGACCTGTGCCAGCCTGTCGCCATCTGCCAGCAGGGTGGGCAGGTTTTCCTGCAGTTTCACCTTGATATCCACGCCCGCCTGTTGAGTTTGCGGGAAAAACTTTTCAGCCACCGCATGCAGCAACGCAGGCATGTGGACAGAAGACATCGTCAGATCGGCTGTGCCAGAATCGAGCCGCGCCAGATCGAGCAGATCCAGCACCATTCTATGCATGCGCGCGGACTCGTCATAGATCACCTGCGCGGCCTGCCTGCGTTCCTCGGGCGTATGCGCGGTGCCATCCAGAATCGCCTGCGAAAATCCCTGAATGGAAGTGAGCGGCGTCTTCAACTCATGTGAGACGTTCGCCACAAACTCGCGCTGTGACTTTTGACTCGCCTGCACACGCGCCACCATCGAATTAAAAGCACGCGTCAATTCCTGGACCTCGTGCGGGCCGCGCACATCTACAGGCGTTGCCTGCGCGGACGGTACCCCCAGCCACGGCGCTTTCGCGGCCACCACCACGCGTTGTAACGGGTCTGCGATCCAACGCGAAAAGATGAAGGCCACAAACAAGGACAGCACCAGCGCGATCAATCCGCTTTGGACGATGAGCGGGAGGAAATCATCTGTGAACAGGTTGACCACCGAAATACGCGGACGCGGCGCGGCCACCACCAGATAGGTTCTGTCTGCGAGTTGTTCGCGCGAATACAGCCATGCAGTTCCATTGGCATCGCGCACGAGCGGGATGGTGCGGGCGATTATTCTTTTTTCTGGCAAAGGCAGTGAAGCCGCTTTTCCCGAATCAGTATCCAACAGAAGCTGTTTGTCCTGCGAATACAACAGCACGCGGACATTAAACGTGCGCGCGGCTTGTTCGGCCACATTGGCCAGCGGTTGATTCGCGCTGCGTTCCAGGATGACCGTCTGGACGGCGTTCAGCCTTTCCTGGGTCTGGCGATATAACAATGGGTTGCGCAGCAGGGAAATAAATAGAACAATCGCCACGACGCTTAATGCCGTGACGATGATCAATGCGTAACTGAGCCAAAGACGCGAACGCAGGGAAGTGAACATTTATATGACCAGTTTATATCCCACGCCTGTTACGGTTTCGATCTTCACTGAGCCGCTGTCCATTTTTTTGCGTAAATGTGCAATGTGCACATCCACGGTGCGGGTCTGGCCGTAGAAATCGAATCCCCAGGCGAGTTTCAGCAATTGTTCACGGGTGAAGACGCGGCCTGGTTGTTCTGCCAGCGTAAGTAAAAGATCAAATTCTTGCGTACGCAGGTCAAGGGTCCGTGAGGCGAGGCGCACTTCTCTGGAGGCGGGGTCAATCGTCAAATCCCCGCGCTGCAGGGGCTTGTCAGCGGCCTGCTTCTGATTATCGCTTCTACGTAAAATGGCTTTGACGCGCGCGATCAATTCACGCGGGTTGAACGGCTTGGTCAGGTAATCATCGGCGCCGAGTTCGAGGCCAAGAATTTTATCAATGTCTTCCTCGCGGGCGGTGAGCATGATGATGGGCGTTTGATCGCCGCGGCTGCGCAATTTGCGGCAGACTTCGAAGCCATCCAATTTGGGGAGCATCAGGTCCAGCACGATCAACGCGGGGTGAAATTTTGTGACCGCCTCCAGTGCCGCTTCCCCATCCTCGGCACTTTGCACGCGAAATCCATCGCGCTCAAAATACATGCGCGCAAGCTGAATGATGGAGGGTTCGTCGTCCACAAGGAGGATGAGTTCAGAAGACATAAATTTTTATTTTGATTACGGGATCAATGCAACGGCTTCGATCTCGACCAGCGCGCCCTTGGGCAAGCCTGCGACCGCAACCGTGCTGCGTGCTGGCGGATTCTCGCCAAAGGCTTCGGCGTAGATGTTGTTCATCTTTGCGAAGTCACTCATGTCTTGCAGGAAGACGGTGGTCTTGACTACATTTGCCATGTTGGAGCCAGCGGCTTCGAGCACGTTCTGCAAATTCTTAAGCACCTGACGGGTCTGCTCTTCCAAATTGCTGGAGACCAACTCGCCTGTGGCAGGGTCGATGCCCACCTGCCCCGCGGTGAAGATGGCAAAATTTGTGCGAATGGCTTGCGAGTAGGGGCCAATGGCCTTGGGAGCCTTATCGGTTTTAATAACTGTCTTGGACATGATTACCTCTTTCGTAAATGAATTGTCTGCGAGTATACAACCTTTGAGGAAATCATTCAACGGACAGGGACAAAGATGCAGGCACAGAGGAAAATCTCTGTGCCTGCATCTTTCACTACCTTACGAATCTCTTGGTGCGGATGTGCCTTCGGCGGGTTTGTTTGCTTCTCGAAAAGTTTTGACCGCTTCGCGCAAGGCTTTGCCTGTTCCACCCATGGACGCTTTCAACTCCTGCAATTTGGCGCGGACTTCCATTACAGTGGCCTTAGCCTTCTCGGCATCGGTGACCTTGCCGCTGGCATCAAACCCAACGTGGGCGGTGACGAGTCCGTTCATGCTTTTATAGGTTGGGAGAGATTTTTTGACCGCGGCAGAAAATGCATCCAGCGCGGCTTGCACAGCAGAGGCATCTTTGCCGTTGGCAGTGGCTTTGTCGATCAATTCCTGCGCTCTGGTGAATTGGGCGTCTGTGCCTTCAAAGACCTTGCCGAGGTTCGCGTACAATTTCAACTGCTTGGCCCAGGCTTTTTCCAACTGCTCATTGGTGACTGCGGCCTTGGGTGGATTCTGATCCTGAGCAAAAGCACTGCTGACAGGCAGCGCCGCAAAAGCCAGCAGTGCCACCATCCCTGCCAAAATCGTTTTCTTGAAAAGTATGTTCATCATCGTAAGCCTCCTTTTAGGTTACAGATGTGATTTTAGGGCGCAGGGGTTATGGGCGTATGGCGGGGATGTAAACAGGTTGTAAATTTTGGCTGTTTAAGAGGTTTTTTAGCTATTCTCAACTCCATTGTTGGAGGCGTATAATTGCTGCTATGGAATATATAAGGGATTATACAGCAATGATGCTGTATAAACACTAGTTGGGCGCTGGCGTCAGAATAATACAACAAAGGATTATGTTATATGAACGATAGTAGTGGGCTAAATATATTAACTACATGCTGTTCAGGGCTCTTATTGCCTCTCATCGTTGGAATTATTCTGTTGGTAATTGAGCATAAATCTGGCTTTTTCTCCAAAAACATACAAAACATTGGTGGCAGAGAACTACCGCCAATCAATCCATCCGAAAAAATAACTGGTGTTATTGGCAATGTTCTTGAAAAAGGTGGTAACGACGATAGCGTTTGGGAAAATTTAGCACAAAATAAAGCTCGTTTGGCAGTTGCTAGGCATTTTGGAATTTCAGATGAACGAGTAAAACTAGGTTCTTGGGAAGTGGTGGATGGTTCTTACGGATCTATGGATACATCAATTAGTGATTTCGAAATGTATTTTTTAGGAACAATTTTTTTTAATTTAGTTACGTCTGTTATCCAAATTCTAGGTGAAAGAAATAGATACCATTTAAGTGCTACATATAATATTTTAGATAAACGCAAAAAGAAATATATTAATGGTATCAGAGTTGATTTTGATAGACGTGGAAATCCAAAGGGATTCCCACCTGTGTATTTGCCGCCAGAAGAATTAGAGAAATAGGCAATCATTAATTCGATGTGTGGTTCTGTTTTTACCAACGCGTACTCAAGCACAATGCGCCCAACAAAGCGTGCACCCGAAGCTGGGGATTCTGCGCAAATCTCAAACATTTTTCCAGCTGGACGGCTTCGCTGTCCCCACCCCAGCGCGGGTAACATAAACCGTTAGTCATTTCTAATTAATTAATGCAAAAATGATTTCAATATCAGCAGAATTACGCACAATTATTTGGATCATCACTGGAATAGCCACTGTTTCATTTGCTATTTTTTCTATCGTTTTAGAAACTAATTTGTCTTATCTTGTAAGAAAGGTTTTTCCTCAACTACGAAGAGAAGGTGGTCGCCCCCCAACCAAAAAGCCTTTTATTCTTTGGATGCTTTTCACTATTTCCGCAGCAGTTCTTATCATAGGAACCGCTTTAGCAAGCGCATTACCAGAATCACACAGTCCTACTCGAGAACCATCCTTCATATCAACCCCTGAGTTGAATAAAGGATTACCTGAAATCGAAAATGTCTTAATTGGTGAAAACGCAGATAAATACCAGATACTTGTAACCGTCAAGAATCCAAAAGGGAATGAAATATTAGTTAAAGAAATAAAGATATGGCATCAATCTAAAGAAGCAGGAATGGCATGTGACCCCAGATGGTTGTATGAGCTGAGTACAGATGTTTTTCTCAATGAAGTAGATGGATCGCAGATTCGTTTTGAAGGTAGTTACGCAACCGACTCGTCAAATCAATCGAACTATTTTTATCCAGCACAAGGGGCATATAACCCAATGGACGGCTGTGGCAATTTTTTTGTATTTGTTGGGTTTGATACATCCATGATATTTACAAAAGAGAGCTATTCTCAATTCGCCATCAGTATTCCAAAGGAAATGAAGGTTATAGGCTCTCGACCAGAGCTGCCTCCTGAGGAATTACCCCCCAATCAGGAAATCACCCTTCACTTATCTAAGCCAGATTATCCAGACAGTTATAGCGAGTATGATGTATATATCGAAATATCATATGACGACAATCAACTGATGAGTTATACAATCGATTTGCTTAAGTGAAGGTTAACCAAAAGTCGCGCAACAGCGATAATTGAAATAAAGATTAAGGATGTAGTTGCTTTGTTAATTTTTTTAGTTTTCCACCTTAAATGAGATTTCTCAATCATGCCATACCTAACACAGCGTGCAGCAACTGTCTCGATTTTCAAGGGCCTCTTCTGTCCTTCGGACATCTTCTCCTAAAGGAGAAGACTCGGCATTGAGAGTATTCTGGCTTCGAGTTTTTTCTGCTCGGGAGCAGAGTCCACGCCCACACGCAGGTAACGCAAGCCGTTCGGCGGCACTTGGCACAACAAAGTACGACAAAGAAAGGGACAATATTATATGAATAATGATAGCGAGAAAAGCAAAAACACAGCGGCTATTTGGGCTTTTTGGGGAACAGTTGTAGCTGCATTAATTACAGCGATTGTGACGCTTATAGTTGCCAATAAAATTCCTTTCTTCACAGCCTCTCCGACATCGAATCCTGAAAATATCCAACCGATATTTAATCCTGAAATGCCATCAGGAAATAATTCCCAACCATCGCCTGTCCCGCCTGCATTAGGGTCTATTCTTTTTGAAGAAAACTTTGACAACAACAATAACTTATGGGCAACTGGCAAAGACGATAAAAGCGAAGTCTACATTGAAGAAGGCAAATACCACATAATTGGGGGGACATGGGTTGGTCTTAGTAAGTCAAATACTTTTGAAGATTTTTATCTTGAGACAAAAATTAAGCGCCTCACAGATCACATTCAGTCAACAGATTATGGAGTATTTTTTAGACAAACAGAATCAATAAACTATCTTTTTGTGATTAACCCAGACCAACAAAGTTACGCATTGTTGAGGGTCTATATGCCAACAGACCAATATACTGACCTTATTCCCTTTGTATATTCACCCAGAATATCAACTGGTGTTGAAGAAAACAAAATAGGCATACTTTGTTCAGGAAACACAATTACAATGTATATTAATGGGTATAGAGTTGACAGTATCCAAGACAACAATAGCTTAACAGGAAATTTTGGTTTCGTTGGTGGCAGTGAAGCACATATTGCAGTTGATTACGTAAGAGTATGGGCATTGAAATAAGAGCCGCCGAACAAAGCGTGCAGCAGCTGTCTTGATTATTACGGACCTCTTCTGTCCTTCGGACATCTTCTCCTAAAGGAGAAGACTCAGCGTTGGGAGTATTCTGGCTTTGAGTTTTTCTGCTCGGGAGTAGAGTCCACGAAGGCGGGCCGTTGGGTAGGCTAATCACATACATCCTAATTTCAGTAAAAGGAAAATTTTATGACCGTTCCAGTTGTTCTAGCAATTGCAGGCGTTGCCGCTCTTTTCTTTAGTGTTTGGGGACGTGGATTCACTGCAAAAGATGTGAACTTTCCCGATCCACCACCAACAGCAAGGTTGACTTTAGGTTTTGCTGGTCTTGTTTTTCTTGGTATTTCTATTTGGTTATCAATACCAAAAATTAGCAACACTGAACCACAAGCATTTGAATTTCCAACATCCACTATTCCTACACCAACCGCTATTAATAGCACAGAAGCGGTTGTTTCTCGAAGCCAGGTTGACGAATGGACTCTTGGAGAAACAACTGAAGCAAATGTTTATAATTGCTTAGATAGAAGTGGAAAATTGCCTGCACCCGAAATCGGTGTTGAAAAAGGTGACACAGTTCCAAAAGGCGTTCTTTTAGCAACTCTGTTCTGGGTTGACGGCGGCGCTCATTGGAATCAATTGCCCGTAAAACCTATTTGTGTCTACAATGATTGGGGTTTATTTGAAACCACAGATGAATTCCAAGCAATAAGTGGTGGTGGTTATCGGCGAATTGTTCCATAAATAAGGTCTCGCCAAAACTCACCTGCCCAACAGCGTGCAGCAACTGTCTTAATTATCAAGAACCTCTTCTGTCCTTTGGACATCTTCTCCTAAAGGAGAAGACTCAGCATTGGGAGTATTCTGGCTTCGAATTTTTTCTGCTTGGGAGCAGAGTCCACGGGAGGGGTGGGGTCCACAGTCCACGAAGGCAGGCTGTTAGCCCACCCCTTGCAAATCAAAATAAAAAAAGATGGGATACTAAAATGACAGAAAATTCATTGCCGAATGAAGTTCAAACTCAAGAAAAAAAGCCTTCCAAGTTTCCCCGCTGGCTTTTGTTTGTTGCGCCAATTCTTTTGATAGGTGTTTGTTGTATTGTTCTTGCAGTTTTAATTAAACCGTTTTTTAATGTGAATGTCAAAGGTGGCAGTTATTCTATCGAAAGTGTGACGCTATCAAGCGACTTCGAAGATAATCAGCCTGTTGATATTAAAGATGTTTTCAATCCATCAGAAGCAATTATCTGCACAGTGAAAACGACAGGTATCGAGGATGGCATTATTGGCATGAGATGGTATCTTGGCGAAAATAAAATTTACGAATACACGGGAAAAACGAAAAACAACACAATTAGCACATATATTGAGAGCAATAATTCAGCAGTTCTTCCAGAAGGAAACTATCGGGTTGAGATTTTCATGACAGAAGAAGCACTTGAAACCGTATATTTTGAAGTAAAAATCTACCGCCCAACGGTGAATCCTCCAATTTCAATCCCTGAAGAACATACAAATATCGAACCCCCCTGGTTTCCTGAAGTCTCATTTGCTTTTGATGAAGTGTGGAATATTGACAATACAGAATGGAAAATAAACGAAGTAAAAGTTGTTTTAATGGATGATACCCAAGAGTATTTTGTGGCGGTCGTTGTTAATACAGATATGAAAGATATTATGTCAATAAGCGAAGAGGAAGCAAAGACGAGAACTCGCGCCATCGCTCTTTACGCCATTGAAAATGGTTATGTTGAAACTGCAAAAGGTTTAGAAATTGACGGAAAGTATTACGATTTAGATCAATCGTTTTTTGTGATTTTGAAAAATCCATCGAATCAGCAGGTCTATCGTATAAAGTTTACAATGGACGAATTACAATAACAAAAAGCACGCTGGACGATGGAGATTCTGCGTCACCATGGCAAGCAATTTCTGGCTTCGAGTTTTTTCTGCTTGCGAGCAGAGTCCACGGCAGGGGTGGGGTCCACAGTCCACGAAGGCAAATTGTTGGGCGGCCCTCCATGATTAGTCCAAATGTTGTCAACCCAAAGATCATAGATTACATGTACCCATGAACCAATTTGACTATCGCACTCCACAAAATCTTGTCGCAAACATCGTTGGCAAAAAGATTTATCTAGAGAACATGTCTAGCCAGATGATTGAGACTGCAAAAGAAATGGGGGCGTTCCAAAAGGCATACGGAACTGAGCTGATTTGGCTGATAGAATGTGTCGATAAGGAAGAGTTAATACAAATATTACAGGAATTGAACCATTTAGGTTTCATCTTTGAAGGGTCGCCCACAGGCTATCCAGCGGCTGATGTATTTGCTCTTATTCTTGAAGAGAAGAAATTGAACACCAACTTCAAGGAAATCAGATGGCGCGGACCAAATGACTGGTTCATTATTGAACGATGAACTTCCAGAAAGTGGAAGACTCAGCATTGGGAGTATTCTGGCTTCGAGTTTTTTCTGCTCGGGAGCAGGGTCACGGTCCACAGTCCGATTCGGGGAGATCTCCCCCGGGGAAGGTGTCGCAAGTCCTTGGGCAATCAGAAGAAAAACAAAGTTGTCTCTAAATCACAAGTTTATTTTTACACTCAAAATAAAGGGATATCAATGACTAAAAAATTTATCGTTTTTATTGTAGATGTTTTAATTGCGCTTATCGCAAGCGTACTGGTCTTTGGGTTTGGAGGATTAGCCAGCACCTCATTAGGTATAAATTGCGAATTACAGAACGATGGAACATATACTTGTCAGGCACGTGACACATTACTCGGCTGGACAGTTT
>JAVBXV010000128.1 GCA_030824405.1 Anaerolineales bacterium
ATGCGGAACACTCTCTTCCACCCATAACCGCTTTGGTTCATTCGCCGCATCATACAAACGATACGGAGAATTCATGATCACAGCCGCGCCCTCCCAGCCATCGATCACAAACACCGCCCGTGGACCGATCTTTCCGATCTCGTCCACAGGGCGCACTTCATCCATCTTCGCACCGCTGTAGTATTCCCCGAAAAACATGATCAGTGGCCGAATGATTTCAAAAGGAAAACTGACCTGCATCACATCATCCAAAGACGGGAATGAGCTATCACTCACCAACGCTTCTATCTCTGCTCTTTTTGAAGCCGTGAGGATCAACGTTGCTGCGCCCATCGAGCCGCCCCATGCACCAACATGCTCCACACCCTCCTGAGCAATGACATAATCCAGCGCGGCTTCGGCATCCATTTGCTCGTAATACCCAAGCGTGGAAAAATCCCCGCCGCTCAAGCCATGCGCACGAAAATCCCAGGCCAGCACACCATAGCCCTCTTTCGCCAGCATCACATAAATACTTTCAGGCCGATTATCCGCATATCCATGCGCCAGCAAAATTACTGCGCCATTCTTGGGCGGCGTATACCAGGCCGAAAGCGTGACCCCGTCCGCAGTCACAAGCTCCACATCCTGATAAGGAATGTTGTGCTCCCGAAGCGACTCCCCATTCGAGATCACCCGCGCTGGATGAAGAAATGCCAGCGCCCACTGCTGGCTGACAAACAGGGAAAGTATCAGAAAGGCAAACAGGAGTGCCGAAACTGTCACCGCAAATAAGCGCAGCCAATAACGCGTTTTCGATCTCAAGTCCCGCTCCTACCCCAGCACAAAATTATCGATTAACCTCGTTTTGCCGATAAAAACCGCCATCGAAAGCAGTGTCTTGCCTTGCACCACGTCCAGTTCATCCAACGTGTCGTAATTTGCACAGGAAACATATTGAAGCTGTGCCAAGGGTTCAGCCTCGATCACTTCTCTCATCTTTGCCCTGATCTTTTCGGCATCGCGCCCGCCTGTCTCGTACAGATCCTTTGCCGCACTCAAAGCACGGAACAACACCAACGCCGCCTGCCGATGCGCCCCTTCCAAATACTTATTACGGCTAGACATTGCCAGCCCATCCGCCTCGCGCACGATCGGGCAGACCACCACTTCGAGCGGGAAATTCAGATCGCGCGTCATCTGGCGGATCACGGCCGCCTGTTGCGCGTCCTTTTGCCCAAAGTAGGCTTTATGCGGCTGCACGCCATTGAACAACTTCGCCACAACCGTGGTCACTCCCTTGAAATGACCTGGCCTCTTAGCCCCCTCCAGCGGATGAGTTAACGCCTCAACCTCCACCCAGGTCTGGTAGCCAGTCGGATACATACCTTCCGCTGTGGGCGTCCACACAAAATCGACGCCGAGCGGCTCGATCAGGCTCAGGTCCCGTTCGAGATCACGGGGGTATTTCGAAAGGTCTTCGCTTGGCCCAAACTGGGTGGGGTTGACGAAGATACTGACGACAACATGCTCGCACTCCGCCTTTGCCTGACGGATCAGAGAGAGATGCCCCTCGTGTAGAAATCCCATGGTCGGGACAAGACCAACTGTCCCCTTAAGGGCGAAGCGGGCGGTTCTTAGTTCATCGAGGGTGGTTACGGTTCTCATGTCTACTCCTGATTTATGAGTAAATTTGTCTATACATATATCTGTTTAGGGGGCTTGACAGGCTAGAAATTTTGTTCTACACTCATATTACAACTTAGTCAAAAGGAGAAAAAAATGGCATACGGACACACAAATTCAAAAGGTACCACCTACTATCTACACTCCAAGGGAAGAATGTTCTACTTTTCCAAGGAAGTCAAAGAAGGCGCTCTCGATGCAGTACCCGCTGGCTACGACGTTGTTGAGATGAAGACTGGCCTGCCAGTACTCAAGAAGAAGGTCGTTGCTGTCGATGCCGCCGCCGAAGCTCCCAAAGAAGGCGAAAGCTAATTAAAGTATAACCTTGTTCGACACAATCCATTGTTCTTTTAGATAAAAAGGAGACTATTATGACACGTACACGAGCATCTAAAAGTTATGAAATCAAAGCGGGGATGCCATGCCTACACTAAACCGAGTTCAATTGATCGGCCGTTTGGGCAAAGACCCTGAAAGCAAGTTCACCCCCACTGGTAAAAAAGTAGCCCATTTTAGCCTTGCAGTGAGTAATCGCTGGAAAGATAAGAGTGGCGAGACAAAAGAATCCACCGAGTGGGTCAATGTAGAAGCCTGGGAACGGCTTGGCGAGGTTTGCCAGGAATACCTGAAAAAAGGCAGCCTGATCTTCCTGGAGGGACGGTTGAAAACCGACCGCTACGAGGAGAATGGCGAAACAAGGTACTACACCAAGATCGTAGCCCAAACTCTGCAATTCCTCGACAAGAAGCCGTCTGAAGAATCCATGCTGGCGGTTGAAGAAGAAGCTGGGTATTACGAATAGCAAGAACTATAAAAAGAGGCATCCAGCTGGATGCCTCTTTTTTGTTGCCTATATTTCTCACTTTAAGTCTGGAAACAGGTAAGAGTTGTCACTTCCAATTCTGTCGATGCAGTATAAAATACAAAGGTGCCTGTTTCGTACTGAAAAGGCATTTTATTAATGGCATTTTCCCGCTTTAGGGATTATGATTCCAGCCAGTATTGGAGGCTCTTATGCGAGATTTAACGAACGAAATCCTTGAACTCATTCGGCGGACATCCAGCTCCCTGCCGCCCGATGTAGAAAAACGTTTACGTGAATCGATCGAAAAGGAAGAACCTGGTTCAGCCGCACGCGGCGCGCTGGAGACCATCCTCAAGAACATAGACCTTTCCCGCGCCAATTCCACGCCCATCTGTCAGGATACGGGCACGCCCATTTTCTACGTGCATTATCCTTTGGGCTGGTCCACGATCAAACTCAAAGAGCAGATCCGTGCCGCGATGGCAGAGGCAACCAAACGGTCGTTTATGAGGCCAAATGCCGTGGATGCGATCTACGACAAAAATACAGGCAACAATCTCGGCGGTGACGACTTCCCCTATGTCCATTTTGAAGAAGTGGAAGGCGATGACCTGACAATCGAGTTAATGCTCAAAGGCGGCGGATGTGAGAACGTGGGCCGTCAATATTCACTGCCCGATAACACCGTCGGTGCGGGCCGCGATCTGGCAGGCGTGCGCAAAGTAGTTTTAGACGCCGTCCAGAAAGCACAGGGACAAGGCTGCGCACCTGGCATTTTAGGCGTGTCCATTGGCGGTGACCGTGGATCGTCCTATATCAAATCAAAAGAAGTGTTGTTCAGCGAAATGGGCACACGCAACGAAGACCCCAAACTTGCAGAGCTGGAAGAACGGCTGACCCAGGAAGCCAATGAAATGGGCATCGGCCCAATGGGCTTCGGCGGCAAGACCACCGTTTTGGATACAAAGATCATCGGCTTGAGCCGTTTGCCCGCCTCCTATTTTGTCTCTGTTTCATATATGTGCTGGGCTTATCGCCGCCGCAAGATGACGGTGAAAGGCGAAGAGGTAACCTACGCATGAAAAATATAACCACCCCCATCAGTGACGAAGTCATCCGCGATCTAAAAGTTGGCGATGCCGTTACGATCTCTGGCACAATGGTCACAGGGCGCGACGCCGCCCACAAATGGATGATCGAAACTTTTATCAAGAAAACACGTCCGCCGCAGGGCGATGATCTGCAAGTATATGAAGAGCTGAAAAAATTACTGGCGGGCTCGGTCATTTATCATTGCGGACCTGTCGTCTCAGGCCTGGATACCAAAGAATATAAATTTATTGCCGCAGGCCCCACCACCTCCATTCGTGAGGAGCCCTATCAGGCTGATGTCATGAAGCATTTCAATGTCAAAGGGGTGATCGGCAAAGGCGGCATGGGACCGAAAACGTTGAAAGGCTGCGAAGAAACGCCTGGAGTATATTTTCACGCAATTGGTGGCGCGGCTTCGTACATTGCACAAACGGTCACCAAAGTACACGGTGTTTTCAAAATGGACTTTGGTGTCCCTGAAGCCTTATGGGTCATCGAAGTCAAGGATTTCCCCGTAGTCGTCACCATGGACTCACATGGAGGCAGCCAGCATGCAGTCATTGACAACAGCTCAAAGAAAGTATTGGACGAGCTTTTGGAAAGACCCTACTAGATAATACCCAGCCAAACGGGCGGAAGAATTCTTCCGCCCGTTTTTTGTCACACTATTTTGAATTAGACGTGATTATAATCACCTATCATGTCCAACAGGCTGCAGCGACTGTTTGCCCCCACCGTTTTCGAAAGTGAAGAAAAAAACCGCATTGCTCAATTCATGACAACTTTTTCATGGATCGCGATCGGCGTTCTTATAATTTTACTTCTCAGCCGCCTGATCTTACATACCGACCAGACCCTGATCCCAACCTTTATTCTCAGCGGGATGATCGTCATTATAAGCACCGCGCAATTTATTATCAATCGGGGTCATGTCCACGCAGCGAGCCAAATCATCGTACTAGGTTTATGGGGTGCAGTAACCTACCTGGCATGGCGCGCAGACGGAATTCGTGATGCCTCCATACTGGCCTATGTGATCATCATCCTGCTCGCCAGTTTTTTATTGGGCTGGAGATCGATCATCGCGATCGGGGTCATGAGCCTGCTGGCTATTTGGTTCTTTGCGATTTCCGAACAACAAGGCCAGCATCCACTGCATGTGGATTCCGCCATGAGTTATGCGCGTGACCTGAGCGGCATCTTCATCCTCATCAGCGCCTTGATCTACCTGCTGGTCAGCGGATGGGAACGCACATTACAGGCAGCGCGCATCGAATTAACCGAACGCCTGCGCGCTGAAGAAAAATTACAGAAACAGGCAGATTATCTTACAGCCCTGCATGAAATTGCACTTGGTCTGCTCGACCGCTCTGAAACCCACCCCCTGCTTGAATCGATCCTGTCCCGCGCCTGTGACATGCTTGGCACAGAACATGGTTTGATCGAACTCGTAACGCCAGATGGCTCTGCATTACGGCAGGAAATAGGGCATGGTGTCCTTGCAAAATTCAATGGCACAATCACACAAAAAAATGAGGGGGTTACCGGCAATGTATGGGCCAGCGGGGAATCCCTGGTGATCCAGAATTACCCCGAGTGGGAATACAGCCTGAAAGATTTTGTCTCGGCAGGGTTTTGCGCCGTCATAGGTGTGCCGCTCAAGATGAACAACTCTGTGATCGGTGTCTTATCGGTCTCGTATGTTGAACAGGAACGAAAATTCTCCAACGAACAAGTCAATTTAATGGAACGCTTTGCAGCGCTTGCCGCACTTGCGATCCACAATGCCCGTATCAATGAACAGGCAAACAACGAAATACAGGAACGTAAAAATGCAGAGATGGCTCTGCGTGAAAGCGAATCACGCACGCGCGCCATTCTGAATTCGATCCCAGATATGATCTTTGAGATTTCCAAAGATGGCGCTCTGATAGATTTCATTGAATCCTCAGATCATAAACCGCTCTACCCTCCCGAGAAATTTCTAGGCAAAAACATCAAAGAGCTTTTCCCCGCAGACATCGCCGCCCAAACCATGTTTGCCCTGGAACGCTCCATCGCCAGCGGACAACTGCATGCCTTCGAATATGGACTCCCCCCAGGTGAAGAAATACAACACTTCGAAGCCCGTGTTGCCCCCATCTCGGAAGAATCGGCGATCGTCATGGTAAGAGACATCAGCCAGCGCAAATGGGTGGAAACCGAACGTGAAACATTGATCAGCGAACTTGAAGAAAAAAATGCAGAATTGGAACGCTTCACCTACACAGTTTCGCATGACCTCAAATCTCCACTCATCACCATCAAGGGATTTCTGGGTTTTATTGAACAGGACGCCGCAAGCGGAAATTCCACACGCCTGAAAGCCGACATCAAACGCATCTCTGACGCAACCGATAAAATGCAAATGCTGCTCAATGAATTGCTCGAACTTTCGCGCATTGGCAGGCTGGTCAATCTACAGGAAGAGATTCCATTTGTAAAGCTCGTACAGGAAGCGATCGACCTCGTACAGGGGCAGCTGCTTAACGCCAGGGTGAACATACACATTCAGGAAAACCTGCCCACTGTATATGGAGATCATCCACGCCTTGTGGAGACCATCCAAAACCTGCTCGATAATGCATCCAAATTTATGGGCAGCCAGCCAAACCCGCAAATTGAGATCGGACAAGCTGGCTATGAAGAAGGCCTTCCCATTCTGTTCGTACGCGATAACGGCATGGGCATCGAACCCGAACATCAAGATCGCATCTTCGGCCTCTTCAACAAACTGGATGCAAGCTCAGACGGCACAGGCATTGGGCTTGCCCTCGTGAAGCGGATAATTGAAATCCACCACGGCAGGATCTGGGTCCAGAGTGAACCGGGCAAAGGCGCCACTTTCTTCTTCACGCTTCCAACGGGACCCTCATCCTGATTCATGTTATAACTGGCATTATCTTTCATCCAAGGAGATTTTTTTATGAAAAGAGCAGTCAGCATCAGTATCGGATCGTCCAAACGAAACAAGGCAGTGGAAGTAACCCTGCTTGGCGAAAAAATCAGCATCGAACGTATCGGCACAGATGGGGACATGGAAGCCGCAGCCCTAAAATTTCAGGAACTTGACGGCACAGTGGATGCCTTCGGCGTAGGCGGCGCAGACCTTGGCGCTTTGGCAGATGGCAAATGGTATCCCTTCTACTCCGTCAACCCGATGGTGCGTTTCATAAAAAAGACACCCCTTGTCGATGGCGGCGGATTAAAGAACACCCTCGAAAACAAAGCTCCTGCATTCCTGGATGAAAAGATCGGCGAATACATCAACTCACGCGGCCGCAAAGTATTAGTTACCGTGGGCGTTGACCGCTGGGGACTCTCCAAGTCATTTGTTGAAGCTGGATATGAAACCGTCTTTGGCGACCTGATGTTCGGCCTCGACATTCCAATTGCGATCCACAAGATCAGCCAGCTCAAAACCGTTGCGGCATTGCTTATGCCCATCGCTGGCAGATTGCCCTTTGCATGGATCTACCCCACCGGTGAAAAGCAGGAAAAGCGCACACCCAAATGGGAAAAATATTATCAATGGGCAACCGTGATCGCCGGTGACTGCCATTATATTAAACGCAACATGCCCTATGACATGCAAGGCAAAGTGATCGTTACCAACACCACCACCCCGGAAGATGTTGAAACTTTCCGCAAAGCAGGCATCAAATATCTCATCACCACCACACCTGTATTGGAAGGCCGCTCCTTCGGCACAAACATGATGGAAGCCGCACTTGTGGCTCTCTCAGGCAAAGGTCGTCCGCTCACATGGGATGAATTGAGTGAGATGATCGCCAAACTTGGCTTCGAACCACAACTACAGGAACTTAACTAATTCAACGTATCCCGTAGTAACAGTCCCCCATATCAGACGGACTGTTACTACGGTAATTTTATTTTTCAGGAGCTATTATGGACGCGATCGTAACAGCAGGTGGAATTCCACAACCCAACGATCCCTTGTATACCTATTCCAACGGAAGTTCCAAGGCATTGATCGATGTTGCAGGCAAGCCCATGATCCAATGGATATTGGATGCACTGAGCGAAGCCAAAGAAGTGGACAATGTCATCATTATTGGCTTGTCGGCAAAAAGTGATCTCACCTGCAAAAAACCTCTTCATTACATTTCCAACCAGGGACGCATGCTTGCAAACATCGTCGCTGGTGTCAGCAAATCCATTGAACTCAATAAGAAAAATGAATATGTTCTACTGGTCTCTTCAGACATCCCCGCCCTCAAAGGGGATATGGTGGACTGGCTCATAAAAACCGCCATGCAAACCAAGGACGATCTATACTACGGTGTTTGTCCGCGTGAAGTCATGGAAACCCGCTTCCCCACATCCAAGCGCACCTTCACAAAATTAAAAGATATGGAAGTATGCGGCGCCGATGTCAACGTTATTCATGTAAGTATGACAACTGAACATCTCGACACCTGGGAGGAACTCATTGGCAATCGCAAGAGTCCCCTGCGCCAGGCGGCTGTCATTGGTTGGGACACATTGTTCAAACTCGCCACACGCCAGTTCACATTACAGGGATTGGTCGAGCGGGCCTGCGAGCGCATCGGCATTAAAGGCCGCGTCATCATTTGGGACAAAGCCGAACCCTGCATGGATGTAGACAAGCCCCATCAACTTGAATTGATGCGCGAAGACCTCGCCGCACAACAACGCAAAGCCGCATCGGCAAAAAAGAAATCTGCCACTGTAAAAGTTGAAAAGAAAATAACCCCCATCAAATCGAAAGTGAAATCCAAAAGCAAATGAGTTTTCGCTCCCTCCTTGAATTGGACGCCCGGCTCTCCGACCAATTACGTGTGGCCGAAAAGCCGGGTCTTTTACGAAATATCGCCGCATTCCTTGCCCACTCCGGCGATTCCTGGTTTTGGGCCGCCGCCCTCATTATCGCCTGGTTCTTCAGCGACAAGTATTGGAAGCAATGGGAAACCGTTGAATTCATGGGCCTCGCCGGGCTCGCCGCTCTCGTACTCATCGTAAAATTCATGGTGAAACGAAAACGCCCCGAAGGCGAATGGGGCG
Organism: Anaerolineales bacterium; assembly: GCA_030824405.1. Classification (GTDB taxonomy): domain Bacteria; phylum Chloroflexota; class Anaerolineae; order Anaerolineales; family Villigracilaceae; genus Villigracilis. The sequence continues at coordinate 8,648 of JAVBXV010000128.1, forward strand.
GGATCTATCGCAACACAGACCCACACTCATTCCCATCTGGACACGCGGCCCGCGCCTTTCTTCTGGCTGTAGTAGCCACGGCTCTTGCTCCGGGATGGCTGGCTCTGCTTCTATGGGTATGGGCGCCGCTGGTGGCTCTTGCTCGTGTTTCGATGGGCGTACATTACCTGTCTGATATTATTGCAGGCGCGATCCTCGGTGTCATCGTTGGTATCCTCGGCCTGCAATTTTACGAGGCTCTGCATGCATGGTTTGTCAGTTGGGCAGGCTTTAGTTTTTGGTAAATAGATCAACTCACTCTGATGCTACGCAATCGCAGGGGTATAGCCCCTGCGATTCTATTTAAAGGCAGGAACATAAAATGAAGATCCGCTCGATCACTTATTTTCTAAACCCCGGCTGGCCCGTGGACGAATCCAAACTGCGCAAGGCTGGTGAATTTCTTACACTTGCCACTGCGGCATATACATCTGCGGGGTATGAAGTACAAACCACCCGCCTCGCCACCACGCCATTCCCAAAAATTCTCAAAGGCAATGTGGAACAGACTCCGCTTTTCGCACAACAAATGTCTGGGATGTTGAAGCAGATCGGAGTGGCGTATGCGGCGTTGGGTCCCGCGTTGATCGAATATCCAAAAAGTTATGCTGTCATCCCCGAAGCGATCGCCACATCTGAAGATACTTTTTTCGGCGGCGAGATGGCGAATAAAGTGGACGGTATTTCGCTCGAAGCGATCAAGGCTTGCGCCGCGATCATTCAAAAGACATCGTCCATCACGCCAGATGGATTTGCGAATTTACGTTTTGCCGCGCTGGCAAATGTAAAAGCGGGCGCGCCATTTTTCCCTGCCGCCTATTGGAATGAAGATGAACCCGCTTTCGCAATTGCAGTTGAGTCTGCTGATCTTGCGGTGCAGGCATTTGACGGCCAACAAAATCTGGACGATGGGCGGCGCGCGTTGGTATCTGAAATTGAAAAGCACGGACAGGCTCTCGCGCGAATATCAAAGACCGAACTGGCAGAGACTCGTTTTGTGGGCATAGATTTTTCTCTCGCGCCCTTTCCCGATGACGCTCATTCACTTGGCAATGCGGTTGAAAAAATGGGCGTGCCCAAAATTGGATTGCACGGCTCACTTGCCGCCGCCGCCATTTTGACAGAAGCTGTTGATCGCGCAGATTTTCCGCACACTGGTTTTAGCGGTTTCATGCAGCCTGTGTTGGAAGATTCTGTTTTGGCAAAACGCGCTGCCGAGGGAGTGCTGACCATCAAGGATGCGCTGTTGTATTCGGCGGTCTGCGGCACAGGTCTGGATACGGTTCCATTACCCGGGGATACCACTGCCGAAGAAATGACCCCGCTGCTGCTGGATCTATGTGCGCTGGCATTGCGCCTCGATAAGCCACTCACTGCACGGCTGATGCCTGTGCCTGGCAAACATGCAGGCGATGACACTAATTTTGATTTTGGGTTCTTTGCCAATAGCAAAGTGATGAAATTGGAAAGTGAGCCGCTAAAAAACTCCCTGGGCGGCAATGAAAAATTCTCTCTACAAACAAAACGTTCCAACGCATAGCGTTGGAACGTTTTTATTATTCGCGCCAGTACTCTCCACTGCTGCTGTCAAGTTGTATCAATCCATGCCTGACCAATTCGTATTTTAATGTTTTTATATCTTCATGATAACGGCTGAGGATCTTATTAAGCTTTACTTCGTTATAGCGTTTATTGGGTTCAAAATTCTTGAGGATGTGCCTTAACACAGCCTCCAGTTTTTTCTGTTGAGTGGGGATCGTGAGCAGGCTGCCATCTTTGCGCGAATAATCGCTGACCACCTTACGATCATAGGCATCCACGTCCACGTCTGCGACGGAGGCTGAAAGACTCTCCTGCGAGAAAAGCCCGCGCGATTTATTCTCCAATTCCTTTTCGTTCAACTCATACACGTTGTAGTAACTCTGCGTGCGCGCGCTGACCAGCCCGATCTGCGCCAGTTTCGCAAGGTGATGAGAAACCGTGGACGGTTTGAGGTTAAGCAAAGCCGCGAGCTCCTCCACGCTATAGGGTTGTTGGGCCAGCAACCCGACGATCTTCAGTCGGTTCGCATCGGCAAGCGCTTTAAAAAAAGTAACGAGTTCATCGCTCATATTAATGATCTTTCATCATACAAAATTTTTCGCATCAAGCCTCACGGATCCTCGCGTTGAGATTGTAGCCGCGCTCGCCAAAAGGTTCCAGCTTCTCCAGCCAGATCATTTCGAGGAGGGTCAACTCGTCTTTCAAGTTAAAGTTCGGGTCGTCCCTGACCTGCACTTCTTCCAGAATTTCAAAAACGAAATTATCAGGGCCAAGCTCATCCCAGTCTTTTTGCAGGGCCTTATTGGTGTGACTGCCAATTTTGAGCACGAACTTGTGACGGTTCAACGGTCCCTCAAGATTAAGGCTGCTCCCAAGCAGGATTTTTCCATTTGCAATATTTTTCACCTGGTAGACCCCTGCTGGTTTCACCCGTTCTTTATATTCGAGGTTAATTTCTTTTCTTGTCTTCATTTTTATTCTCCGTAACAATTCTTATTGAGGTCTCCAATATCGAGAGCCATCGCTTTCACGATTCAGCATCCCTGCTTCCACGAGGTCGCGGCGCAGGCCTGCGGTGTCTTCATTGAGGCGGCGAATGATGGAGTTGACTTCCTTCTCTGTGTAATTGACATTCGTCTCAAAGTGAGCGATCAGATAATTCAGGATCACTTTCAACTTGACGGGCTGTGATGGCACCTGCCGAATACTTCCATCGGCATTGAGGTACGCCTTGAGCACTTTTTGGGATTTTTCGTCCAGGTCTGCGGCAGGGATGTAGGCTGGGTGTTCCTGCGCCAGTTTTTCGCGGGCAAGCGTCGCCAGCCTGTCATCATTCAGGCTGTAGGTTTCATTGGTTTTAGAGATCGCGCCAACCTGCTCAAGATAGGCAAGGTGAGTCTCCAGCTCGCTGGCGGGCAGATCGAGGCCTGCCGCAAGCTCGGCATGGGTGGATGCCTTCTGGGAAAGCAATCCGATGATGCGCAATCGGTCGAGGTTGGACAGGGCTTTTACAA
>JAVBXV010000063.1 GCA_030824405.1 Anaerolineales bacterium
TTGTAATTAAAGCGGCTCTGACCTGGACCGTGAGCCATGGTCAGGTTTTGCAATGGGCATTCGCCGCCCTTATCGCAGACTGGGCAATCCAGCGGGTGCGAAGTAAGCAAAAACTCCAGGGTGCCTTTTTGGCCCGCCTTCGCCTTGTCTGAAATGCTCATGACAACCATGCCTTCAGAAACGCGGTTGGTGCATGCGGTTTCCAACTTGGGCATGAACTGGATCTTGGGCTGACCATTTTCCATCACTACCTGGCCTGTCGCGCGATCGAGCATGGGGCGGCCCACTTCCACCAGACATTGTCGGCACATACCGACAGGCTCAAGCTTGGGATGATGACAAAAGACAGGGATATCAATACCTGCCATCTTGGCTGCATCTGCAACCAGGGTTCCTTCTGGAACCGATACCGTTATACCGTCAATCGTTACTGTTACCTGTTTTGACATAAGTCTCCGAAGAAACCGATATTCGTAGTTAAGGTCGAATATCGAGGATCGAAAATCGTTTTATTCTTTTACGGCTTTTTTGAAATCCTGCGGGAATCTTTCAATGCCAGTGGTGACTGCCATTGTGGAGAATTCACCGAGGGCGCACAGACATTTTCCCTGCATTTGTTTTGCAACATTAAGCAGCAGGTCTACATCGCCTTGTGTTCCAGAACCGCCATGAATACGGTCTGTAATATTTCGCATCCAATGAGTGCCTTCGCGGCAGGTGGTGCATTTACCGCACGACTCGTGACGGAAGAAGTGAACGGTCTTGTTGACGACCCAGTTGATATCCACAGTGTCATCGAGCACGATCACAGATGCAGAGCCGAGGTCTGCGCCAAGTGTGCGAACGGTGGCGTAATCCATCGGGGTATCCAAAACTTTATCGTCGCCGTTAACAACTATCAGCGAGGAGGAAGCGCCCGCAGGCATGATCGCTTTGACAGTTCGTGAGTCCTGTATCCCTGCGCCGTATTTTTCTCCGTAGATCAATTCACGGAAGGTGGCGCCGAAGGGGAGTTCGTAATTGCCAGGTCTGCGCACGCGGCCAGAGAGGGAGAATATCTTCACGCCTGCGCTGTCTGCTGTGCCCATGCTCTTGTACCAATCCGCACCGTTTGCGAGGATCATGGGGACATTGGCAAAGGTTTCCACATTGTTGATGATCGTGGGCTTGCCATACAAACCGTAGGAAGGAGGGAATGGCGGACGAACACGCGGCTGTCCGCGTTTGCCTTCGAGGGATTCGAGCAGTGCAGTTTCTTCGCCGCAGATGTATGCGCCTGCACCAAGATGGGTAAAGATGCGCAGGGAGTAGTCTTTGCCGAACAGGTTATCGCCAAGATAACCAGCTTTTTCCATATCCGCGATCTTTTCGTCGAGAGCGGCGGCCAACTGCCAGAACTCGCCGCGCAAATAAACGTAAGCAACGGTAGCGCCGACTGCGTAGGATGCAATCGCCAACCCTTCCAAAAACTGGAATGGGTTTTCTTCCATGAGTTCGCGATCCTTGAAAGTGCCAGGCTCGGACTCATCTGCATTGGCGACCACATAATGCGGCCAGTTCTTGTTATCAATGAAGGACCACTTCATGCCAGTGGGGAAGCCTGCGCCGCCACGGCCGCGCAGCCCAGAGTTCTTGACCACATCGATCACTTCATTGGGGGTCATCTTGGCTACGGCATTTTTGAAAGCCGCAAAGCCACCATTCTTTTTGTAGACATCAATTTTCTTAATGTCGGGAATATCACGATGACGCAGGAGGACGTGAGCCATTACTTCACCTCCCCGCGAGCGTGCTTGAGGGTTTCGATCAATTCGACTGTTTTGTCCACGTTCATGTTCTCGTAGTATTTGATGCCATCGGGACCCTGCACCTGGAACATTGGTGCTTTGTCACAGGCGGCGAGGCAGGTCACTTCTTCCAAAGTGACGGTACCATCTTCGCTGGTTTCGCCAACTTTGATGCCGAGGTTCCCGCACAATTTCTGCATGAATTCATCTGCGCCGCGCAAGGCACAGGGCAGATCGGTACAAACCTGCATGCGGTATTTACCCGCCTGCTTGTCATGATACAAAGTGTAGAAACCAACAATGGAAGCCACTTCGGTTTCGGTAATGTCGAGTAACCGCGCAATATCCTGCATGGCTTCTTTGGTAATGTAGCCATCTTCGCGCTGTACGAGGTGCAAAAGCGGCATCACGGCTGAGCGTTTGAACTCAGACGGATATTTTGCAAGGATCTGTTTAATTTCCTTGGAATGTTTTTTTTCAAGGCTCATCGGTCAATATCTCCGAGTACGATATCAATGGAAGCAAGGATGGCGACCAGGTCAGCCACCAAATGTCCCTTTACGATCTCTGGGATAACACCAAGGTTATCGAATGAAGGGGTTCGCAGGTGAATGCGGTGCGGCTTGGGGCCGCCATCGCCTTCGAGGTACATGCCCAACTCACCGCGCGGTGATTCAATGGCACTGTAAACAGAATTCTTTGGCGCAGGGAAACCTTCCGTCCACAACTTGAAGTGATGGATGAGCGCTTCCATGCTGGTGCCGATCTCTGAACGCGGCGGCGGCACAAACTTGCGGTTCTGCGAATGGACAAGACCCATCGGCAATTTGTTCAACGCCTGCTCAACGATCTTCAACGACTCGCGCAGTTCATCGATGCGCACCACGTAACGGGCGTAGGTATCGCCTTCGGTGCGGGTTGGCACATTGAAATCATATTGTTCATAGCCCATGTATGGACGGGCTTTGCGCAGATCCCAGTTGACGCCTGATGCCCGTAGTACAGGACCAGTTACCCCGTAGGAAAGAGCCGTTTCTTTGCTCAGGTAGCCAATGTCGACCATGCGATCCACAAAGAGCGGGTTCTTCGTCAAAAGCGATTCGTACTCGTCAATGCGCTTCGGGAATATCTTAATGAAATCGCGCACGGCTTTTTCAAATTCAACGGGCACATCGCGCCAGACACCGCCTGGGCGAATGTAAGTGGTCATCATGCGCTGACCCGAAACCAATTCAAAAATATCGAGGATCTGTTCGCGTTCGCGGAAACAATACAGGAACATGGACATGGCGCCGAGATCGAGACCCGAAGTGCCCAGCCAGACGAGATGCGAAGCAATGCGCTGCAACTCCACCAGGATCACACGCAACGCCTGCGCGCGCGGAGGCACATCCAGATCGACCAGTTTCTCAACGGCCATGATATACGAAAGATTATTACCCATCGTATTCATGTAATCGAGACGATCGGTCATCACTTCAGCCTTTTGATAGGTCTTGGCTTCCATGTTCTTTTCGATGCCCGTGTGCAAAAAACCAATATCGGGAATACAGTTCACAACGATCTCGCCGTCCAACTCCAGCAAGAGGCGCAGCACACCATGCGTAGACGGATGCTGCGGGCCCATGTTCAAGAGCATGGTTTCGCCCGTCAACGCGCGTTCAGAAACAAGGTGTTTAAATTGATCTACATTGACTTCTTCAATCTGACTCATAATTATTCCTTTGCGTATGGCTTCCGCAGGTCGATCTCGTCAAAGTTGAATGTAAACTGCGGTTCTTCATAGCCAAGCGGAAAATCTTTTCGTAATGGATGCCCCTCTGTATCCTCTGGCATCAGAATGCGGCGCGGGTCGGGATGGCCCTCACATTCAATGCCGAACATATCGAACAATTCACGCTCACGCCAGTTTGCGACTTTATAAACACGCGTCACTGTCGGGACTTTGGGGCTGCTTCCGTTTACTGGGACTCTGATCTGCAGGGTGATATTTTTCTCAAGCGAAGAGAGTTGATAGATCACATGAAAACGCGGCGCAACCTGCGGAAAATAATCAGATGCAGTTAACGCCGAGAGCAATTCAAATTTATGCTCATCACGCAGAAGGGTCAACACATCCACGATCTGTTCAGGAGCAACCATCACATGCACTTCATCGCGAAACTCATCAAAGGTCGCGCTGAACTTTTCCTGTATATCTTTTACGATGGGTTCGAGTCTTTTATCCATGAGCTACATATTCCTTAAGACCTGACTGGTTTTTGAAAAACTGTCAGGTCTCATGAATTATTTATATTTTTCCGCGTATTGCTTAAAGGTCTCGCCCTTTACTTTTTCATACACAGTGAGCACACCATGGATCAAAGCTTCAGGACGGGGAGGGCAGCCGGCCACATATACATCCACAGGGACAACCTCATCCACACCCTGATAAATGGCATAGTTATTGAAGACGCCGCCGCAGGAAGCGCAATCGCCCATGGCGATCACCCATTTTGGCTCAGGCATCTGGTCATATAAACGGCGAAGGACGGGTCCCATTTTCTTCGAGACGCGCCCTGCCACGATCATCAAATCTGACTGGCGGGGGCTGGCGCGCATGAGTTCCATACCGAAGCGGCTCATATCGTAATCTGAAGCCTGCGCAGACATCATTTCAATGGCGCAGCATGCCAGGCCGAACAACATTGGCCACATGGCATTGGTACGAGACCAATTGACCATGCCTTCCAGCGAGGTGGTGACCACGCCCATATTTCCGAGTTTCTGTTCTACTCCCATTCGAGGGCTCCTTTCTTCCATGCGTACACATAACCGATAAGAAGTATGACAATAAAGACGATCATTTCCAGCAAACCAAAAATTCCAAGTTTACGGAACGCGATCGCCCACGGTAAAAAGAACACTACTTCAATATCAAACAGGATAAACAACACCGCAATCAGGTAGAAGCGCACAGGCATACGCCGAGTTCCCTCGCCGTACGGGTTCATGCCAGATTCATACGGCATGTTCTTTGCTTCTGTCCTATTTTTCGGCCCAAACAACTCCCCCAAACCTATCGCAATAAATGCAATCAACGTGGCTACCGCGATCATAACCGCGATGGCTATATATTCAAGCAACATAAACACCTCATTGATACGTGAAATCTGGCACGTTCGGCAAAGTATATCATAAGAGACTTTCGGGAACCACACAATGTGTCACATTTCACAAAAATGGATGATGATGGTCATATTGGTAAAAATGACAAAATGCAATCGTTTACTGGAGCAAATAGACAAAAGAGACCGCCAATGGCGGTCTCTCGGTTTCTTGTACAAGTGACAATCACCTGGCTTATCTCAATCTCCCAAATAATCCCTTAATTCACGACTGCGTGAGGGATGTCTCAGCTTGCGTAAGGCTTTGGCTTCGATCTGGCGGATGCGCTCGCGGGTAACATCAAAGTAGCGGCTCACTTCTTCCAGTGTGTGCTCCTTGCCATCCTTCAAACCGAATCGTAATTCCAACACTTCGCGTTCGCGATCTGAAAGGGCTTCAAGGGCGTGCTGCACCTGTTCGCGCAGCATTTCACGTGAGGCGGCGTCCATTGGGGAAGGCGCATCTTCATCTTCAATGAAATCGCCAAGTGAGCTGGAGTCCTCATCCCCCACGGGACCTTCGAGAGAGATGGGTTCTTCAGCAGAACGAAGCACACGATTCACTTTTTGCGTGGCTGTGTCCAGGCGATTTTTCAATTCTTCATTCAGTTGTGTGCCCTCGGAATGAGAGCGCAGGATGATCTGCACATCGGAAGCGGAGAGATATCCCACCTCCAAAGCCAGTTCTTCGTTGGTTGGGTTGCGCCCCAATACCTGAGTGAGCTGTCGTTGTGCGCGCAAAATACGCGAAATGGATTCAAACAAATGCACAGGGATGCGGATCGTGCGCGCCTGCTCCGCAATGGAGCGATTGATCGATTGACGGATCCACCACGTGGCATAGGTGCTGAACTTAAAACCGCGCCGCGGGTCAAACTTACCCACTGCACGCAGCAAGCCCATGTTTCCTTCCTGAATCAGATCCAGAAATGAAATGCCGCGTCCCAGATAACGCTTGGCTACACTCACCACCAAACGCAAATTCGCGCGGACAATATCCTGATGCGCATCTTCTGCACGAGTTTGAGCAGCTTCCATTTCGCTGATCAGTTCCTCGTCTGTGGGCAGGTTGCGATACAGGGTCCTCTGCGTAGGCAGGGCTTGATGAATGCGGACATATTCCAGCAGCCACCCCGCATAATTGTGCGGTAACAGGCACAGGCTGAGAAAGACGCTGTAGGCATGTCGGGCAAGGTTATCCCAAAGATGGTCAACGCCCCAATGGCCATTGTCCAGATATTTTCTTAGATAAGAACGAGAATTTAATTGCCAGCCTGTGTGCAACTCCTGCGATTCGCTAATCATCAACGCAAGATCAGGCAGCGCATGATCGAGCCGCTCGGTATCTTCAACGAGGCGGTCCCAGGAAGTGGACATTTCTGAAAGCAGGGAATGATAAATGGAACTTGCCAGCGTCATCCCCTTGTGCTGTTTTAATTTACGAAGTGTAACGATCAAACGATTTGCTTCGATCAACGTTGCAATGCGAAATTCGCTGTCTGAGTCCAGTAGTTTTACGAGGCCGATCTCACGCAAATACAAACGGACGGGGTCTTCAGAAAGTTCTGCCGCAAGTTCATGGTTACGCACCGCCACAAAACTTTCAAGATCATCATCCTGCTGTGTAAGCAAGCCCTCATCTGGCTCGGCAACATCATCCATGCCCGCATCCAGTTCGAATCCTTTATCGCTGGCAAGCGCAACCACATCGTCCACGGAAAGAGTTGAACGCACTTTCTTCTTCTCCGTCGGGACGTGTTGAACCTTCGGTTCTACCACAGTCTTTTTTTGTTTCTGTTTTGCTTTTATTTCTTTTGATATTTTTTTTGGTTTTTTGGCGGGCATATGATCCCTTTTCTTTGCAGAGAATACGCAGCAACCATTAATGAATTACGCTTGTCGCTTTAATGCTAACTTTCTCTTCGCCTGATCCAAACTTTGGAGCAATCTCAAAAACTGGGTGGTTTGCTCCTGATACATTTTTAAATTTGCGCCGCCCTGTTGTTGTTCATCTTCCTGCAAAAAGCGCAACTGGCTGACACTGGCCTGCGCGATCGAACGGCGCAGATCAATAAAACGAAGCACCAGATCATCTTCGAGTACGCGATCATCCACAAGTTCCAACTTGCCTTCAGATCTTGCAAGAAAATCCATCGCAATGGTTTCCAGTGTGCTCGGCAAATTCATCAACAAATATTTCTGATGATCTTTTTCATCCTGTTCCACTGCATGGCGAACCACATCAAACAACAACTGATGGTCAGTATACCCGAAATCCTCCACAGCCAAAGCGCTCAACCCGAACTCTTCGAGTTTGCGATCCAAACGATACAACATCTCTGGCTTGCGGAATAAAACTCCAAGACAATATTCTTCGATCTTGAAAACAGGGTTGACAGTGGACAGCACAACAGATGGCTCTATCTTTTGGCGTTGCTCTGCGATACGAGGTCTGCGCCTCGCCACTGGACCTTGAGCCTGCGTGCCCATCAAGACGCTTTCATCTACCCGCAACATTCGCGACAACGCCTGGCGATAGGTATCGCGTTCAAGCGCATTCGGCAGGTCTTCAATTAACGGAAGCACCTGCGCTGCAATCTGGCTCTTCACCTTGGCGTCGTTGATATTTTGCCCCGCCGCGAGACTCTCCATCACATGCGTGACGATGGGCTTGGCGTTCTCAATCAGTTGTTTCCACTCATCTTTGTTGCGCGCCACGAGTTCGTCGGGGTCGAGATCGTCGGGCATGGTTGCCACGCGCAGGTCTGCCTGCAAGCGGGCTTCGTTCTTTAATAAACCGCGCGCATCGAAACCGAGTTCGCCTTCACGATCCATTGCGGAGCGCGCGGCATCCAAGCCGCGCAATACGGCTTTTTGGCCCGCGGCATCGGGGTCGAGCGCGAGCACAATTCTGCGTGTGGAACGTTTGAGCAAACGTAATTGATCTTCTGTTAATGCTGTACCCATTGGTGAGACAACATTCTCATAACCCGCCTGATGCAAGGCGATCACATCCAGGTAGCCTTCCACGATCACAGCCTGGTCCGCCATGCGGATGGGTTTGCGGGCGCGATCCAATCCGTAGAGGATATGTCCCTTGGTGAAGATCGGTGTTTCTGGAGAGTTCAAAAATTTGGGGATATCATTCGGGTCCACAATGCGCGCGCCAAAGCCTGCCATTCTTCCATTTTCATCTCGAATGGGGATCATGATACGGTTGCGGAATTTATCGTAGGAACGAGTTTCTGAATTCGGAACCTGAGAATCAGATTCGCGCACTGTCAGCAGACCCGCATCGATCAGATCCTGCTGGCTATAGCCGCGCTGGGTGAAATGTTTCAAGGCGTTGTCGTAGCCGCTCGGCGCATATCCCAGCCCAAAGGTTTCGATGGTGGCGTCTGTTAATCCGCGTTTTTCACGCAGGTATGTGAGGATCGTGTTGTTGTTGAAAAGCTGGGTTCGATAAAAAATGACGGCATCTTCAAGCAATTTGCGCAGATGGTCATAGGCTTCCTTGACCTCAGGCGCTTCCCGCTTAAAGTCTTCCAACTCCACGCCTGCGCGCAGGGCAAGTTTTTGCAGGGCTTCCTTGAAATCGAGCCCCTCGCGTTTCATCACAAACTTAAAAATGTCTCCACCCTCATTGCATTGACCAAAGCAGCGCCACGTGCCAGACTCAGGCCAGACCACGAAGGCTGGCGTGTGTTTATTATCGTGAAACGGACAGAAACCAGTATAGTTCTTGCCCGCATGGCGCAGTTTCACGCCAGTCTCGGAGACAAGATCTACAATGTCTATTCTGGATTTGACTTCATCAATTGTGGACATAATTTAGGTGCTTGAATTATAGACGCAATCAGAGATTTGGGAAAACCAAAAGACACGGCACATAAATATGTGCCGTGTCTTTTGGTGCAATTCAATCCATCAACTTATCTTCGCATGAAGAAGGAGTGTATCTGGGGCATTAATCTTCTTTGATACTTTTTTCCTTATCGTCCTTTTCATCCTTGTCGTCTTTATCTTCTTTGTCTTCTTTATCTTCCTTGTCGTCTTGATCCTCTTGATCGTCATCAAGATCTTCGTCGATCACATCATCTTCGCAATTCGGGATGCATCTATCTGTTGGAATGGCAGGGGTGGGAGGCGCCACTGTGGCGGTTGGCAAAACTTCCACGGGCACAGTTGGAGGAGGTTCATTGCCATGCAGGGTATTCGATACATCATCCAGCAATTCATCCAATTCAGGGCTGGATAAATCAGCGTCAGCCAATAATTCCTGCTGTTCCTGAAGTGTGAACTCAATCAGAGGCAAAGACTCTTCGTCATCCACAAATCCCAACCTGGATAGCGCCGCCTGATAATTATTCTGGGCGCTGACGTTAAGCGATGGATCATTCGCAACCGCGATCCACTCATTGAGGCGGCGATTGGCAAGAGCAATATCGGTGGCAACTGTATTGGGTGACAAGACACGCCAGATCTGCTCGCTGGTCCGCTTCCAGTTATACAATGGCTGTCCAGGCAAAGCGGACTGGGCGCTGGCTGTACCCGTGACAAGAAGAGCAGCCACAAGTACGACAAAGGTCAACGCGGCGCGCCGTATCATGGGCATACTAACGATCATTCGCGGCTGACGTGGGTTTGTCCCCATGTATTGGAACAAAGCATCCCGTGTATAGGCAATGAATGTAGAAGAAGGTTTTACAGTACGTCCGAGATATAACAGGGATGCGGTTTGCAGGTATGGCTTCAGATGAACAGCATGTTCAATATGACGTACCAGACAATCCTCCACAGTGGATGAACCATTCGCGAGTCTCACCAGGCAGTCTTCAAGAATCCAATCAGATCTCCGCAAAGTTAATTTACCGTCGCCCAAATACCCCGTCAACATTTGCAATGCGTGCTTTTGCATATCGCGGACATCATTCTTATCTCTTCTCATGATGCGCGCGATTTTCTCAACAGACATGCCCGCGATAAATTTCAATATCAGGGCTTGTTGTTTTTCCAGCGGCAGGAATCTCAGTCCATCCCGTATGGCTTGGAACTTCTCGTCCAATTCAGTTCCGAGGGCCAACGTTCCGTAGCCATGTTCTATGATCGTATTTTTGTGAGTGTGATGGTAATAAGCCACCTGATCCTGGGCAATTGAATATAGCCACCCAGAAAAAGACAGGTCAAAAGCCCGATACTGATCAAATTGTTCCCATGCTTTAAAAAACACCTGGAAGGTAAGCCCTTCAGCCGTCTTATCGTTCGGCACCAATAAATATAAATACGCATGGATGCGTTCTACATAGGTTTCATAAAGCTCAGCAAACGCGCTAAAACTACCCGACCGAGCCTGACGAACCAGACGGTTTTCTTCGGGAAATAATTCCACAAGACGGTTGGTGTAATTTGAATTTAACATAATTGTTATCAATAACGGATCGTCACTTTAAAGACAGACTCTGCCCTCATCCCCGCGTCTGATTTGTGTTCGTTGTACATTAAAATTCTACTGCGGATTTCAAGAAATACAATAGAGCTTTTCATTCTCCCCATCTCTTGAGTAGACAACTTCCCCTTAACCAGCTCGGATTCCATCAATTTTGATGGAATCCGAGCTGGTTACAATGCAAGTATCTTTATTTTTCAGGAACCACATCCACCAATACAGCGCGTACCATGCGGCGGTAATTGTATGTTTGGAAGAGCGATCTGTACTCTTCGCAGGTGACCAGGGTGAGCCAGGCTTTATCTTCGTGCTTTAACACAGCGTCAAAATTATCAGGTGCAATGCGGCGAGTCTGCCGAACTTCGTAGGTGTACACCTGTCCAAACGCATGTACTTTTATAGAATCTCCATACTGCAGATTCTTCAAGTTATAAAATGTTCCCGGCTGGTTATAGGAATCCCACACATGCGCAGTGATAACGGAATTCCCAGCCCATGAAGGGAAAGCTGTTTCGTTCAACCAGCCCGCATTTTTATCAAGCCAGCTAACATCCCAACCGTTTTGAGTGAGAGGCACACCCACTATCGGCGTGGACAATGTCAGTTTTGGAATCTCCAGCCAGAGGTCGGAGAAAGAAGCGTAGGTTTTATCCGCAGGCTGAATTGGCAGGTCGGTTGCATATCCCATTGGAAAACCCGTGGCGGGCAGTCGGGCATCCGAATTCGCAAGCACTTCGCTGATCGTGAAATTGAGCAGCGTATCGCTCAAGCCGTTATTAAGTTTGTTGCCTACAAGGTCTTCGATGGAAGTTGTGCCACAAACAAAGAGACGATACAAACCAGACGAAAGCGGTGCGCCGCCGTTGATATTAAGCGTGGCAAGGTAAGGGCCACTGCCACCGTTATTGTCATACGCTGCCGTGTTGACTGCAACCTGCGTATCATCTGCAACAAGACCACCTTTGCAGGATGCAGTATCAAACACAGAATTGGTTCCCGCTTTAACCAATAGAAAATTTAAAACATTATTCGCCGCACCTGCGCCGCCATTATTTTTTACATCTTCATTGAATTCGATCTGCAATTGCGTTGGCGAAACCAGCAGAACAGAATTATTTGCGGGTATGGTGTTAGCCAAAAACAGAACACTGGGCAAACTGGTATCGGTGGAATAGGTAACAGTTTTATTCA
>JAVBXV010000340.1 GCA_030824405.1 Anaerolineales bacterium
TATTCGTTGTGATGATTCAGTGGCGAGGGTGTTTGACGATGGACGATTGACCATTGACCATAAACCATCGACTATTTATCCCATTCGCCGTTCGCGTGGATATGCTCCATTCCCTGTGAAGCTACCCTTTGAAGTTCCGCAAATTCTGGCGGCTGGCTCCGAACTTAAGAACACATTTTGCATCACGAATAAAAATTACGCTTTTCTCAGCCATCACATTGGTGACATGGAAAATTACGAAACCCTGAAATCTTTTGAGCAGGGCGTGGAACATTTCGAGCGTCTATTCCGTGTGAAGCCAGAAGCGATTGCGTACGATATGCACCCGAACTATCTGGCAACACGCTACGCGCTGGAACGCGCAGAGCAGGAAAACATCCCTGCCTTTGCAGTGCAGCATCATCACGCGCATGTCGCTGCCTGCATGGCCGAGCATGGACTGGTGGAACCTGTCATCGGCGTATCGTTTGATGGCACAGGCTACGGTGAAGACGGTGCGATCTGGGGTGGAGAATTTTTGGTCGCAGATTATAAAAACTATCAACGCGCCGCGCATCTGGAATATTTTCCGTTACCAGGCGGAGATGCGGCGATCAAGAAACCTGCGCGCACAGCACTGGCCTTGCTATGGAGTCTCGACCTGGAATGGGATGAACGGCTTGCTTCAGCAATTGAGTTTTGCGCCGAAGATCAAGTGACACTGCGCCTGCAATTGGAAAAGAAGATCAACACGCCGCTCACCTCCAGCATGGGACGCTTGTTCGATGCTGCTGCAGCGTTGGCGGGTGTAAGACAAAAGGTCAACTACGAGGGGCAGGCGGCCATTGAATTTGAGGCATTGGCAGATCCTGCCGAAGCTGGGATGTATCTTTTTGCGTTGGAGCAAGATCGGGTTAAGACAGGAAGCGCTATTGAGGCGTTGGTCAATGATGTGATGGCAGGCATCCCCATTCAAAAAATTTCGGCGCGCTTTCATAATGGTCTGGCGGAGTCTGTGCGCGAAACGGTGAAAAAGATCAGCAAAGATTCGGGGATCAAGTCTGTGGTTTTGTCTGGCGGAGTTTGGCAGAATATCACCCTAATCAGACGCACTTTATCACTATTAAGAAATGATGGTTTCGAAGTATACATACATAGGGAAGTTCCAACGAATGATGGCGGACTTTCATTAGGACAGGCCGCGATCGCGGCAGCAAGAATGCGAGGTTGATATGTGTCTAGGTGTACCAGGCAAGATCGTTGAAGCATACGAAAAGAACGGACTGAAAATGGCAAAGGTGGATTTCGGCGGAATCTTCCGCGAGGCCTGCCTTGATTATGTGCCCGAAGCGCAAGTGGGAGAATATTGCGTGATCCATGTGGGGTTTGCGATCAGCGTGTTGAGCGAATCAGAAGCGATGGAAACTTTGGATCTGCTGCGACAGATCGGAACCCTTGAAGAAGAATTGGGCACGACATGAAGTACGTAACTGAATATCGTGACGCGGCGCTGGTGAAGAATGTGATCGAAGAGATTCGTCACACCGTCACACGCCCGTGGACATTGATGGAGATCTGCGGCGGGCAGACGCATGCAATTGTCCGTCACGGCATCGACCAACTACTGCCGCCTGAAATCGAATTGGTGCATGGGCCAGGCTGTCCTGTCTGTGTAACGCCGTTGGAATTAATTGACAAGGCGCTCGCGATTGCGTCTCAACCCAATGTGATCTTCTGCTCGTACGGTGACATGCTGCGTGTGCCAGGTTCAGGCTATGACTTGTTCTCGGTCAAGGCACAGGGCGGCGATGTGCGCGTGGTCTATTCGCCATTGGATGCTGTGGCGCTTGCCCAGCAAAACCCTGACAAGCAAGTGGTCTTCTTTGCAATCGGTTTTGAAACCACCGCTCCACCGAATGTGATGAGCGTGCTGCAGGCACAAAGACTCGGGTTGAAAAATTTTTCAGTGTTAGTTTCGCATGTGCGCGTGCCGCCCGCCATGCGGGCGATCCTTAGCTCTCCGCATAACCGCGTGCAGGGATTTTTGCTCGCGGGGCATGTCAACGCAGTGATGGGCTATTGGGAATATCCGCCATTGGTGGATGAATTCAAAATCCCAATGGTGATCACTGGCTTTGAGCCACTTGATATTGTGCAGGGAATTTTGACCACGGTGCAATTGTTGGAGGCAGGCAAAATAGAAGTCACCAACGCCTATCAACGCGCGGTGACTTTCGAAGGGCTGAAGCCCGCGCAGGATGCGATCAACAAAGTATTCATGGAATGTGACCGCAAGTGGCGCGGCATTGGCATGATCCCCATGAGCGGCTGGTGTCTGCGGCCCGAGTTTGACGAATTCAATGCAGAAAAACGTTTCGACGTGGAAGCCATTCAAGCGGACGAATCTCCGCTGTGCATTGCGGGTCAAATTTTGCAAGGCTTGAAGAAACCACACGATTGCCCCGCCTTTGGAAAAGAATGCACCACTGAAAGTCCACTGGGCGCAACGATGGTTTCATCAGAAGGCGCGTGCGCGGCGTATTATCGGTATGGAAGAGTAGAAAGTAAGTGAGAAGAGAGCAGTAAAAAAAACGCGCCAATAACTGTTCTCTTGCATGAGGAAAATTATGAGCAACGAAACGATCAACATCGAAGGCGCGGTATGCGCCCCCCCACTTCCGCACACCGAACAAATTGTGATGGGACACGGTGCAGGCGGACGGATGAGTCACCAGTTGATTCAGAAAGCGTTCATGCCTGCATTTCAAAACCCCGCTTTGCAAGCTGGGGATGATGCCGCTTTGATCGATGCGGGTCTGCGTCAGCAACTTTCCATCAGCACAGATTCGCATGTGGTCTTTCCGTTATTTTTCCCTGGCGGCGATATCGGCAAACTGGCCGTGTGCGGCACGGTCAACGATGTGGCCATGCTCGGCGCAAAGCCGCTTTATCTTACGGCAGGTTTTATTCTTGAAGAAGGCTTGCACATGGATGTGCTTCATCGTGTGATCGCGTCCATGAAAGAGGCTGCGGAAGAAGCGGGTGTGCAGATCGTGGCGGGCGATACCAAAGTTGTGCAAAAAGGAAAAGCCGATGGGCTATACATCACCACAGCGGGCATCGGCATTGTGCGTGCAGGCGTCAACGTCAGCGGGGCGAATGCCAAAGCGGGCGATGCAATTATCCTGTCTGGCACGATCGGCGATCATGGCATCGCGGTCCTCGGCGCGCGCGGCGAACTCGGCTTTCAATCCAGCTTGCAAAGCGACGTTGCTCCGCTCAATCATTTGATCGCAGCCATGCTCGATGCCAGCCCGAACATCCACGTGCTGCGCGACCCCACCCGCGGCGGACTCGCAACCACGCTCAACGAAATTGCGACTCAATCCAACGTGGGCATTTTACTGGATGAAAAGACGCTTCCCATCCACCCCGAAGTTGGTGCGGCCTGCGAGATGCTTGGATTCGACCCGCTATATGTTGCCAACGAAGGCAAGCTGGTGACGATGGTCCCGCGCGAAAACGCAGATGCAGTTCTGGCTGCGATGAAGAAAACTCGTTACGGCGAAGGCGCAGTCATCATCGGCGAAGTGACATCCGAACCGCGCGGACGTGTGCTTTTAAAAACAGAACTTGGCAGCACCCGCATTGTGGACATGCTCGCGGGCGAAATGCTGCCAAGGATTTGCTAATGCTATTTAATGGTACGAACAGACTCTAAAAATATTTGACCATCTTCCAAATATTTCTTCCGCTGTCGTCATTGTATTTGACATCGTCCATGAGTAGTTGAATAAGGGGCAAACCATAACCTTCTTCGGCCAACTCTGCGGGGTCAGGCATGGCCACTTTTGTCAGATCGATCTCTGCGGGCTTTCCAGTATCCTGCGTTTCTATCATGATGGTGTTTTTATTACAGGCAAGGTTGACCGTAATAAACATGCTCTCATCGCCCTCATAGGCATGGTCAACAAGATTGACAAGCAGTTCATGCAGCGCCAGCTCGCATCCATGGACAACACCCTCTTCCGCTTCATTATCGAACAACAAAGCACGCAAATGCTCAGACGGCAGGCGGATATCCTTATAAGTGGCATGTACAGTAATTGATTCGGTTAGCATTTTTATTTATCCGCCTTTATTGATTTGATCCGCGAACATTTTCATTCGCTTCATCTTCAGTTTCGTAAATATGAAAAACCTGGTCGAGCTGTGTTAATTCAAATATCAAACGCACAGGCGGCTGCAAACAGCACAAAGACAGATCACCATATTTCTCGCGGCACTGCTTCAATCCGCGCATAAGCGTGGAAAGCGCAGTCAGGTCCATGAAATTGACTCCCTCAAGATTTACAACCATATTTATATTCCCCAGATCGATCTGCTCCTGCAGCCATGCATGGACAGGCTCTACTGCATACGCATCAAATCGTCCATTCAGTTGCAGCACCACCGTCGAAGCTTTGGCTGTTGTAATAAACTCCATAAATGCTCCTTAATAATTTTGGAAAAACGATCTCCAAATCATGCCTGGAAGAAGGCATCTTGTAAATTATCTTTGTATCAAAAAAATAAATCCATGAGATCCCCTGTCCATGGTGCGCTGATAATAATCAATTCAACAAAGATGGAGCCTGACAAAATGGTTGCAAAATAATCCCCTAACAAATATGCAAAGTGGACATTTTTCATAAAAATTCGCCACCTGTTTCATTTGAGATGATGGTTGGCTTCCAAACAAGTGACATTTATTCCTTACTCCGCCCGCTGGACTTTCTACAATGTATTTAAGGAATAAAAAATATGAAAAACAAAATTCTTGTAACGTATGCCAGCCGCTTTGGAACCACATCAGGTGTGGCGGAAGCGATCGGGAAAACCCTATCTGAAAGTGGCGCCCAGGTGGATGTTCTCCCCATGAAAGACGTGAAAGATATTGCTGCTTATCAGGCCGTAGTGGCAGGCAGCGCCATCAACGCAGGCGAATGGCTGCCAGAAGCGATGCACTTTATGCGCGCACATCAAAAAGAACTATCTCGCAAGCCATTCGCAGCATTTCTGGTCTGCATGACCCTGACCATGCGTAACGCGGAACAATACAAAAGCCACGTGGCAACATGGCTGGGTCCCGTACGCGCGCTGGTAAGACCTGTAAGTGAAGGTCTCTTTGCAGGCGGGCTGAATATTGGAAAAATTCCATCGTTCAGTGACAGGTTGAAATTCCGTCTGAGCGTCCTTTTTGGCGTTTGGAAAGAAGGCGATCACCGTGATTGGAACGCCATCCGTGCCTGGGCGGAGAGTCTGCGTCCATTATTGATTCGGAATATATAAAATAATTCTCTAATAATGAAATATAAAAACGCCGAAATAATTCGGCGTTTTTATATTATTGACAACATTCTTGATAAAATCAGAGCATCTCAAGCAAAGGAGACTAGATCATGGTTAAAGGCATCTTCAAACGGATCGGGCAGGGCTTGCTTGTCCTGATCCTCATCGCGCTGATCATTTACGCATTTCTTCCCAAAGGTCCACGTGACCTGATGGAATACACAGACTTCACAAAGACAGTGAAAAATCTTCTTACAGCAAATGAGTTCGCAATTGTTGCGGGCACACCCTGGGCTTCACAGGCGGGCTACGACGTGCTCCTGCGCGGCGGCAGCGCCTGTGACGCGGCGGTAGCCTCCCTGCTCACACTCAACGTCACTCATGGAGAAGCATCGTCCTTTCCAGGGGTTGCACCCACAATGTATTTCAATGCGCAAACAGGCGAAGTGAAATCCTACATCGGCGCGGGCACAGCTCCTGCCGCAGCGACCATTGAAAAATTCAAAGAGCGCGGCTTCGAGACCGTGCCCGAACTGGACATTTGGTCGCAATTGATTCCCGCGTCACCAGATGTGATCATTGGTCTGCTCACCGAATGCGGCACCATGTCTTTCAGTGAACTTGCACAGCCTGCAATTGACATTGCGCGCGAAGGCTTTCCCGCTCATGCCATCATGCTCCGCAATCTTGATTTCTCTCCAATAGAAAGAATTGGCTTCGCAATTCTGCTGCCCGAAAATACACAAGTCTTTCTGCGCGGTGAATGGTGGCGTCCTCTATATTTACATGATCGCATGATCTTCCCCGATCTCGCCAACACACTGGAAGACATCGCAAACGCTGAACAACAGGCGCTCACCAATGGCGCAACTCGCGAAGAAGCATTACTGGCCGTCCGCGATTATTTTTATAAAGGTCCCATCGCCGAGAAGATCGCAGCCTTTCACGAAGAAGAAGGCGGCCTCATCACCTATGAAGATCTCGCCACCTACACAGGCGGATGGGAAGAACCCATCGTTGGGCATTACGGCGAATACACACTCTACTCAAACGGCACATGGTCGCAAGGCATCATGGAGTCGCTCATTCTGCAAACACTCGAAGGCATTGATCTGCAAAGCATGGGCCACAACAGCCCGCAGTATATCCACACCGTTACGCAAGCCATTGACCTTGCCATGGCAGACCGCGACGCCTACATTGGCGACCCCGCATTTGTGGATGTGCCGCTGGATATTCTGCTCTCAAAAGAATATGCGGACTCACGCCGCGCCGCGATGACTGAGAGTGCCTTCGCTTCTTTACCAACCCCTGGCCTGCTCACTCCGCCTTCAAGCGGACTCACGCCGAATCTTTTTTCTGGCCTTAGCCCCATGCAGACTCTGCTCACGTTAACAGATTTCTCCATCGGGCAGGATACCAGCCAGATCGTCGTGGTGGACGCGCAAGGCAACGCCGTAGTCATCACTCCATCAGATTTCCCAAAGACGCCCATGATCCCAGACACGGGACTCAACCTCGGCAACCGCATGAATCAGTTTCGCCTCGACCCAAATCATGTCGGTTCACTGGAGCCAGGCAAGCGTCCACGCATTACACCGCACGCGCTCATCATCTTCAAAAATGACCAGTTCTACATGGCGCTTTCCACTCCAGGCGGAGACATGCAGGCGCAGGCACTGACACAGGTGTTTTTGAACATGTACATCTTCGGCATGGACGTGGAGCAGGCCGTCAGTGCGCCGCGCTTCTATACTACTGCCTGGCCTTCATCCTTTGCGCCGCACGAATCCTTCCCAGCACATATTCGCCTCGAAGCAGATCTCTACGCCACCGCAGCGGAGGGCTTAAGCACCCTAGGCTATACACCCGAAGAAGACCCAAAATGGGATAAAGACTTCGGAGCCGTTGGCGCGATCGTCATTGGCGAAGACGGAGAATTGCTGGCGGGAGCCGATCCACGCGAAGAAACAACCGCACTTGGAAAATAAAAAATATGGAACAACAAAAATCGGAAGTCTTGAAGACTTCCGATTTTTGTTGCACTGAAATAATTTCAATTGAAGAATTCGCTACAGCGGCTGAGTAAAAATATCCATCTGCCCGCCGCCAGTGGGTCCCCGTCTATTTGCCTGACGGATGGTATCCCGCACAGCAGCAACCAGCTCGTTGATGGGCATTGGTTTTACAAGAAAGCAGTTTGCACCTGCGGCCAAAATACTTTTCTTCGTATCCAGATCACTGAGACCTGTATAAACAATGATGGGCACGTTGCTAAAACGACGAATTTCCTTGCAAACCTGCCACCCATCCAACTCTGGCATCATCATATCCAGAATAACCGCTTCTGGACGTTGCTCCCGTGCCAGCCGAACTCCATCCGAACCAGTATCGGCTATCGTTGCTTCATACCCATATTTATTGAGCAATCTGCTTAATAAACTGGTGATATTCTCACTATCGTCAATTAGAAGAATTTTTGGGCTCATGCTGTTCTCAGAATTTCAGGTTAAACAGAAAAAAAGATTTCCACTCAATCTGTACGTGAAGATTCAGGGATATCAAATATATACTCGCAATCGTACTCAGTTTTGATACAAGAATTGCTTATAATTTCATATCAAATAATTGCGCCATGGATGTACTTAAAAAGACGCACCGCCCTCGGGTAAGGCGGTGCAAAACTGTACTACTTGTCGGGGCGAGAGGATTTGAACCCCCGACCTCACGGATAGGTCATTTTCGTAGACATGAAGTCAGGCAAATTGTCGAGCCGTGAGGTCTATTAGCCGCACGGATCACACGAGCCCGCGCAGACAAACTCCAGACCTATTCTGTTTTTTACACAGACCCGCGCTATGCCCCCAACACCGCAGACGGCCTGCCGAATGCAGAAGCGTATTTAACAGATGCGCTCGCCAAAGCGAACGAACTCACCAAAATGCAAAACCACGCCTCAGACGAATATCGCCGCTGGGACGGGAAAGCCGACAGCTACGTGAGCGTGTTGACCGTGATGGCGATGGCCTTCTTCCTCTTTGGTCTGGTACAAGCACTCAAAGGACGCATGCGACTGGTCTTCACGATCTTTGGCGCAGTCATCTTATCTGGCTCGAGTCTCTGGGCGATTTTGATCGTGTTGATCTAGATCTCCTGCTTGATATGCCACACTTAAATAAAAATGACTCCCGCAGAGTGGGAGTCATTTTTATATTTTGTAAGGAGGCCGTTGAAGCCGACAGGATTGTTCCCCACATACGAATACCGCTTCCACGCTTGCGGATTGGACGGGAATTATTGTATCCGGTCACAAAAAAATGATTGACAGATGGGGACAGCCTTATTTACGAGGCAAAACCCTTAGCGAACATATCGTCGCCCTCGGCTTCCACACAATCCATATAGGTTGTTAAGGTGCCATTTTCGCCTTGTTTTTTCTTGCTACCTGTGTCTCGTGAGGAGTGTAATAATGATGTCTCCTCAACCCAAGACGGGTTCAATGGCGATTAGGCGGTATGCGGTATTCGGTTCGTTTGTTATTTATTGGACACAATGCGGTTTTTCACAATTCTTTCGAGTTCATTAAAGATGGTGAAGTCACCATTTAGTACATCTGCGGCATACCGATGTAGCATAGTTGAATAACTGGTTATTGCATCTACAATGCCTTTGTCACTAACAGGATGTTTTATGGGGGGAAAACTAGGATGCCTGATTGAAAGTAAATCATCCAGATAGTATCCGTTCAGATTTGTTTGGGTGGAAATGTTTGTCGGATCTGTTATCAGCTTTCCACTTACCAAACGGTATAGTTCAATATATATCCAATTTTCACTTCGCTCCCAATTTACAATAACCGCAGTAGTATTGTTTCGGAAGACAATCTCATACAAACTCCCATCCTTCCGCGCTGAAAAAGGAGAAAAGTTAAACTCAGTAACCAGATAATTAAACTTCTCTTTGCAGATTGCGAAAAAGAACTCAGATTTTTTTGTTCCAAGTTTTTTAGGGGTCATATTTTGTCACCAGATAGTCAAATTTCTCTATAATTCTTTTTTCCATCTCATAAAATTTACTACGAGTGGTACGCTTGGGGTCAAGCCCAATATCAATAATTTCACGACCCTCTTTAATAACATCGCGAATCCATCTTTCGTTCCTCCTCATCGCCAATTCAAAATCCCATGGGTCTATATCCCAAGCTTGATACCATTTACCACCTATTTCACGAGCAGTCTCTTTGACCCTTTTCATCGTCTCGCCAATTATTATTGGGGCTTTTTTTCCAACATCCAGAATATCATCCCCGTGCCGTACTATGTCATCAATAGGCAAACCAGGAGTAAGTTCGTCTGGTTCGAGTAATTCAAAGGCAACTGCCGTTAAGATGATGCCTTTGGCATCCTGCTTGGCTTGTGGGGTTACATCTGCGTCAAAATAGACTGAGCCTGCCTGAACAATATCGTACCCTGTCCAGCCGTAGTCTATGATTTTCATGGCGGCAACTACCACCGCAATACAGACTGGGCAATGACCTGATGGATCGGTGTAACGGATGGGATTATTGAGGGTGTATGAGAAGCGGTTGAGGAATTGAGGGTTGTAAAGGTCCGGGATCAGCGTGTCGGGTTGAACGAACTGCATTATACAAGGCGAATAAAAACGCGCCTTATAGTCCATGAGACCAATATTCAAGTCACGTTGACCAGTATACCCGTAGTCCGTTTGCAAGATGGTGCCAAGATTCGTCCGCTCGCCTCCGAAGGGCAGGTAACGCTGTTGGGAAATGAGCGCACCCGTGCCATCGGTCACTGCCACGACGGAGCTTAAGTGATCGGTCAACAGGTAGGAAAGTGTCCATGCTTGTGCGGCAGGCTTGTACTCGTTGACGATGGATTGTCCGCCGAAGGAATAATACTTGAAGATGCCGCCGTCGGAGCGAGTCTCATACGCGCCGCCAAAGTAGTAGGAAGTCAACGAAGCCGTTTGGGGAAGTCCACTTTCATCATAGGGCGTCACCAGCGTGGCCATACGAGTCCCATCGCCATCATAGGCGAAGTCCCATTTTGTTTCGAGTATAAGGTTTGAGTCCGTGCACAAGCCTGAACGCAGTTTCATGATCGACGAGATGCGATTCTCCGCGTTGTACTCCTGTTTGTAGGTCACACCTTCTTCGACGCGACAGGTCATATTGCCGTTGGCATCGTAGGTGTACGCGCCTAGGCTGGCAGCATTCTCGTCCGTGACGGAGGTCACTGCATGGGGGATGGCGGTCGAGTAGGTGTAGGTCTTCTCCACCCAGCCGGTCGGTGCTGCGGTTGGGGTGGCAGAGACGTAGTTTCCGTAATAGGCAGTAGTAGGCGGCGTGAAATTTGAGGTCCAGCGGGCGACGCCTTTGGAGATACGGAATTCATCAATCCAGCCATTGAAAGCATAGTTTGTTATGTTCGCTGCATATTTACCAATCAACAACGGATTCGAACCACCATTAATAGCTACATTGGACGAAGCCTGTCCAACCAAGACTCCATCTTTATAAAGTTTTAGATTATTGGTGCCAGTCCCTGATCGAACAACAGCAAAGTGATACCACGTGCCCGTTGAAAGCCCGGTTAAGCTGGTTACGTTATCCTCCAAAAGCAGTGCCGTGTTATTGTATAACGTGAATCCACGAGCGCTGCCAAATTCCAACCAAAATCCGCCATTAGCTCCACCGTCTGTTGTAGTGCTAATAATGTTTTGATATTGGTTGTAGTTATTAAATCGTACCCAAAAATCGATTGTGAAGTCTCCATTTAGATCCCAATCGGTATTATCGGGCGCACTTAAATAATCTCCTGTCCCATCAAATAGGGCGGAGGCACCACCGAATTTGCTTTGTGCATTATCTATTTGGGCGTTTCCAAACGTGGTCCATACTTTACCAGTTTGATCTACAAAACTGGCGGAAGCATCGGTTCCATCCATGTGGAGCATGGATACAACATTTGAGTCTACGCCGGGAGCTGGAGTGATCGTCACTGTGGGTGTTGCTGTGGCGTTCGGGTCCACTTGCTGGAGATAACCAGGGGTGAAGTTCGCAGTAAAGGAAGTTCGATAATACACTGCTA
>JAVBXV010000060.1 GCA_030824405.1 Anaerolineales bacterium
AACGGCCTGGTATTTCCAGCGTACCCTCGATCTCAAACACTTGTGTTGTAATGCGCACCATATATTCAGTTATGTTTGAATATCCGCCGCGTACCGATGACTGCGGCCCCAGATCTTCGCGCCTTGCCATGCAAACCGCGTGGACCTTTTTCTTCATCATGCGCACCAATTCAAAATGATCCACAAGTTTGGTGGGCATGTGCAGGCGTGCCATACGCGCATCGTTGATGTCCATGGCAGAACGGGTCGGGTCATTGAGCATGCCCATCACGCCATGGCTGGTGACCATGATCTTTCCAACAATACGATATCCAGAGGTGAGGATGTCAGCAGGTAGAAATCGATACGTACGGGGAGAAGTATCCATCGCCATGTTGTGTTACTCCAAAAGTTAAGAATCAGTGCTGGGGCGTGGTGAACTGGCTTGAGGTCGGGTGGGAGGCGTTGTGCGGCGTCGATGAGGCGTGGGCTTGCCCGCATTTGGATCCAACAACATATTGAGCCACGAAACTGCCTTTTCATCGTAATGGCGTTTCCCACACATATCACAGATCCATGCGGGGAAATACGGTACGGTGATCAGGTCATTGCCGAGCCATGTAAAGTAGGTGATCATGCGCGGCTGCATCACCCCGGCTGGGCATTCATTGCATTGAATTGGTTGAGGTAAAGAATCTTCCATATTGCTGCTCTTATTCCTTATTGTGTGGCAAGTATATTTGTATGTTCGATCACTTCCCATAATGGCGGCGGCCAGTAGATCACAACCGCTTTGCCCACAACTTTCTCAAGTGGCAGCAGGCCCCAGGAGTGTGAGTCGGATGAGTCGTTGCGGTTATCTCCAAGTACAAAAAGATAGCCGTCGGGAACCTTCCACTCGCCTTCATATAAAGGATGTTCCGCGATGTAAGGCTCATTGAGCGTTTGCCCGTTCAAGATCACCTGGTTGTTGGCTACTCGTAAATGGTCACCGGGCAGGCCGATCACACGTTTGATCAATTCTTCGTCTGGATTCATTGGGAAGTGAAAAACGATAATATCACCGCGGTCCACTTCGCCAAAGCGATAACTCAATTTATTTACCAGTACAAATTCGCCGTCTTGCAGGGTGGGCAGCATGCTAAAGCCATCCACACGAACACGCGCCGAAACTGCATTAATTCCTAAAAATAAGACCACAGCCAGTATCAGGGTTTCCAAAATATCAAGAGCAAACCGCCCCCAATTCAATTTTTCGTCCTCGTTTTTTTGTGGTTCTATTTGCTCTTCCTGTTGGTAAGTTTCCAAAAAAGCCTCCGTACCTTCCGCGAAATTATACTTCCAAATTCGGATGTTCCGCTCCGCCTTAAGTCTTACCTCATTTGGCAGGTTCGAACCGATCGGACTGGATTTTCCCAAAACAGGAAAATCCGCCTCTTTCTGGACCTTGAAACGGGCAGCCCACTACAGGCAGGGATGTGGCTGAGAGAGTTGACTGACTCTACAGCCCTTAACTTGTACAGAAATTCTATTTGGAATTTGAGCTCTCGCGCCAGTTGAGTACAAAATCAAATTGTTCCTGTGTTTCTGGCGAGGTGCTGAAATAAGTTTGCGGACGGGTCTTGAACAGGGCATCTACACGTGCGAGAGCTTTCTTATTATCCATGCCGTGGCGGACGAGATAACAGCCCACGGTGACGCCTGTGCGCCCCACGCCACCCCAACAGTGGACGTAGACTCCACGCCCGCGGCTGATCTCATCGTCAATAGTGTCTAGGATGGCAACCATGGTTTCGTGCGAGGGCACCCCGTGGTCGCGGATCGCGAAGCGATGATAGGAGGCTTGGACATCGTAAATGCGCGCCTGTTCCTTTAATATCGATTCGTAGGGAACCAGCTCGTGAGAATGGGTCAGGTCAACAAAGGCGTGGATGCCTGCTTCGATGAAGGCGTCCATGCGGCGGCGGGCATACTCGGGGTTGTGACTGCCAGGGTACTCGCCTGCTAGAAAGCGGTTTTCTTCAACCCAGTAGGATTCAACGATAGGAAGTGTTTTCATGTGATCTATTTTTTTCAGGTCATCCGCAGTGTACCCGCGGATGACCTGAAGTAGTTGTTCTTTTATTGTGGAAATGATGTGCAAAGGTTGCTGAGAATATTGGCGCGCAGTTCAACGAGCTCTGGATATTGATAGAAGAAGAGGATCTTCTGTTCTGCGACCGTATCGCCAGCAGGCTGTGGACTGAAGACGAAAAAGGAAAAGGATTCGGCAATATCTTCTGCAAGGTGGGTGACTGCGTAATCGGTTACGAACTCATCCTGATGATCATAATATAACTGGTCCAGGCGTTCATAATAAATATCGTCATCTTCTTCGAGATTAATGTCGTTCCATTCGTCGATGATATTGACCCAGAATTTGTAATAGAACGCGTTGATGTAGGAATCTGAGTTGGCACAGCCCTCGCCAGGGAAATAGTTCGGGCAGGCAGATACTTCGTTTAAGTAGATGTTGTCATCTTCAGGGTTGTTGAAAATGGCTTCACTGGGCGGCACCTGGTCTGGTCCCAAAGTGAGCAGATGGGCGTATTCATGGACAAGGGTGTAGCTGAAGTAGTAATAATCGTCTGAGTCGGCGATATCTACTTCGAGGCTCCAGAGGGCGGGGTCATCATAGGTTTGGGCCACAGCGGCGAGGACGCTATCCTGTCCATCGGTCATGACCGAGAACTCGGCCAGATGTTGGCGATATTCAAATGGGATCAGGGCGGAGAAATAATCCCAGATCTCCTGATGTTTTGCAATATCATTCTGTTCATCCTGCAAGTCAGCCTGGACATCTTCATAATAGGGGTCTGTGATCTCATCCCCTGAAACAACATAGGTGACGAGATAGGCTTCAATGACATCGTCACGGCCGCCAAAGTCCATGGTTTCAGATTCGCCTTCGACAAGCTCGGGCGAGTTCATTTCGATGATCAGGTCGGTGATGAGGGGGCAGGAGACGGCTTCTGCTGGCACTGCCTCAGCGGCTGGGACTTCGGTTACAACGGGGGCTTCGTTGATCGGGGGAACTGCCTCAGGGGAGTTTGTGCCCATGATGGTCATGCAGGCCAGGGTGGAGAAAAGAAGCGCTGCGCAGGCTGTCAGAATTCTAAGTTTCGGCATGAAAGTATCCTCGAAATTTTTGGCAAGGATACCATAGCCAGGTCGCATTAATCATTTGCGGCAGATTGCAGTTATGCAGGGCGAATTTTATGGAATGGTGATCCAGCCTGCGTCCAGAAAATATAAATAGATGTAGCCGATCAGCAGGATCAGCCAGATATACATTTGCAGCTGGTCGAGCAGGTTTTCCCAGGACATGCTGAAATTATCTTTAATGGTTTGCACAATATTTTGCAGGTTATCCAACTTGCCGCTGACGTTAGCTTTCCAATCTTTTAAATATAGTTCGGTCTGGATGGTTTCATAAAGTTTGGCTGTGTACCAATCGCCGATGAGCAGCAGGTTTTGTTCGGCGCGTTCAAAATCCAGCATGACTTCGAGTCGGTGTTCTGCGATCTGGCGCACCATGCCGCGTGTGGCACGAAAGCGGCGCCTGCCTTGAAAGAAGGATTCGTTGATCTTATCTAGCATGATCTCGATCGATTGATCGAGCATGCGATAGCGCAGGAGTTGGTAATTGCCGATCTTAAGCAGGGCGATGTCTGATTGATAATCTCCGTTGGGAGCAATGATGACCGCGCCTTCCCAATCGACGATCGTGACTTCGTTTGCAGAGTAGTGCGTGCGCGAGATGAGGATCTCTTCGATCTCGGCTTTATCAAGCGTTTCTCTTTGCGAGCGGATGAAGGTTGCGATGGCGACAGAATTTTTATCGAGCCATTTATTCGGCGTTGGTTTTGCGTGCTGCACCAGGAGAATGCTGTAATCTTCGAACAAGCCGCCTGAACGAAATGATTCGGGAATGTAGTGAGTTTGCAGTGCTTTTTGGATCTTGATGCGGTCGGATAATACCGAATGCGCGAAAGGGTCTTTCAATTCAAAATGACATTCGACCACTTGCACACGATCATCGAAGCGTTGACGGGTGGTGGAGACCGCGTAGCCTTCGATGAGGATGGTTTCTTCTCCCAATGTGACGAGGTCGATATCCGTAGGTTGGAAGTAAGGGGCGTCTTTAATTAATCCCTTGAATTGTTCGGGGGCGGGCGCGCTTCCTTTATATGAATCAGGGAAGGCAAGTAAATAACAGATTTCCATTGGGTTTCCTAACTATAAAGAATTGAAAAATTTTAAGTGTAGCACGAATTATGCCCTCAATTCTTTATTATGAACTTGCTGGATCATTGAGTATATGAACAGATATTTTGGATCATGGTCTGGCGCAACTCGATCAATTCGGGGAAATCGTAGAAGAATTGAATTTTTTGTGCCACTACACCATCTCTCGATGGTTTGGGCTCAAGGACAAAATGCTCAAATGATTCGGCAAGGTCTTCATGAATATTGGTGGCGGCGTATTCTCTTGTAAATTGTTCGGGATATTTTTCATAGAACTGCTCTACAAGGGCGCGGAATTCATCGGAACTATCTACATTCTGCTTTTCTACTTCTCGCAGCCATTCTTCATAGATGTCGCCCTTCCAGAATTCCTCGTAAAATAAATTGAGATATGAATCAGGTTTGCTGCAGCCATTCGGTGAGAGGAATTCACTGCAACTCTCTGCGTCCTGATCCCAGCCAAAGTAATACTCGCCGTCCAGGACCTGGTCTGTGTTCAACGTAATGAGATGCCCGTATTCATGCACCAGAGTGTAGGTTAGGGCAACAGGATCCTGTGCGTAGACAATATCTATTCCGAGAATCCAATGTGAGCGATCATCCTGGTAAGTGCCTGTGGGGCTGACCCAGCCCGAATAGGATGATGAACTGAATATCTCGAATCCCGTGATCCATTTTAATTGTTCGGGCGGCAGGAGACTTGATGCGTACATCCAAACATTTTCATGAGCGGTCAGATCCTCTTGATATATCCTGAAGTCATCAGGGACATATAAGATCTGCGGCTCGCCAAGCTGCCCTTCCTCCACTTTGTAATAGACCAGATTTAGGTCAATATTATCTTCCGCATAGACGCCGGTAAGCGGCTCATAGGTATTGGTTGGGAGGGTTTGGTTAATTCTTCGCAGGCAACTATTCAGGCAGGAATCATCTGTGCAGGTAACTGGTGGAGGTACGCTGCGGGGTGTGCTGGTGGCAATTGGCTGCTCTGTTGGAGATGGCCAGACAACAACCGCCGCAGCGATTGGAGTTGCAGCGCCTGACTGTGGCAGGACCGTCTTGCAGGCCAGTGATGCGAGCAATAGTAGTAGTAAGGCAAGGATCAAACGTTTCATAATTTCCTCCTGGGATTGAATTGTGAAAATTGTAACAGAAATTTCGTGACGTTCGAACCAGCGCTTGATTGGCTGGATTGGCTTTATACTTGGAAAAAATAAACAAGATATGGCACTGACACTGTGTCAAACGCAGTGGGGTGCAAGCGCTTGGATAAAAAAGGATTTAACATGACTCTCAACGATCAATACAACAAATGGAAAGAAACTACTCTCAAGAAGTCTTTGGAAAAATTCATGGAGCGGAAGGAACGCTTTCAATATTCATCTGGACTGGAAGTGCCGCGCCTCTCTCTCCCGCCCGAGCCCTTCGATCAAACTCAGGGCAGGCCTGATTCTGCCTACGAAGAGAAATTAGGTTTCCCTGGAGAATATCCCTATACCCGCGGAGTTCAGCCAACGATGTACCGCTCACGCTTCTGGACAATGCGTCAGTATGCGGGCTTTTCGACAGCCGAGGAATCTAATAAGCGTTATCGCTATTTGTTAGCACAAGGCCAAACGGGACTGAGTGTCGCTTTCGACCTGCCAACTCAAATTGGGTATGATGCGGATGACCCGATCGCGCAGGGAGAGGTTGGGAAGGTGGGCGTATCCATTTCTTCCATCCATGACATGATGCAGTTGTACGATCAGATTCCACTTGATAAAGTTTCCACATCGATGACCATCAACGCGCCCGCGGGCGTTTTGCTGGCGATGTATATTGCGGTGGCAAAGCGCCAGGGCGCGGACATGCGCCAACTGCGCGGCACGATCCAAAATGACATTCTCAAAGAATATGTGGCGCGCGGCACGTATATTTTCCCGCCTACGCCATCGATGCGGCTCATCACTGATATCTTTTCGTTCTGTGCAAAAGAAGTTCCGTATTGGAACACGATCTCGATCTCGGGCTATCACATCCGCGAGGCTGGCTCCACTGCGGTGCAGGAAGTAGCTTTCACGCTGGCGGATGGCATTGCCTATGTGGAAGCCGCGCTCAAAGCTGGCTTGGACGTGGACGCTTTTGCGGGTCAGCTTTCGTTCTTCTTCAACGCGCACAACAACCTGCTCGAAGAAGTTGCCAAGTTCCGCGCGGCGCGCCGCATGTGGGCAAGGATCATGCGCGAACGATTCGGTGCAAAGAAGCCATCCAGTTGGCAATTGCGTTTCCACACACAGACCGCAGGCTCCACGCTGACCGCGCAACAGCCTGAAAACAATGTCGTGCGCGTCACACTGCAAGCGTTATCTGCTGTGTTTGGCGGGACACAAAGTTTACACACCAACAGCATGGACGAAGCGTTGTGGCTGCCCACTGAAAAATCTGTGCGCGTGGCATTGCGTACACAACAGATCATCGCCTACGAATCAGGCGTGGCGGATTCAGTAGACCCGCTGGCGGGTTCGTATTTGATCGAACACCTGACCGACGAGATCGAAAAAGGCGCGCTTGATTACATCGCCAAGATAGATGAGATGGGCGGCGCACTGCAATCCATTGAGCGCGGATATATGCAAAATGAAATTCAAAATGCCGCCTATGCCGCACAGCAGGAGATCGAACACAAAGAGCAGATCGTGGTCGGCGTCAATCAATTCAACGTGGACGAGGTTCTCACGTTGGAACGGCTGCAGGTTGATCCGTCCATTGAGCTCGGACAGCGCGAGAAGTTGAAGAAATTACGGGAATCGAGAAATCGGGAATCGGTAGATCGGTTGCTCGGCAAATTAGTGGACGCGGCCAAAGGCACGGATAATTTGATGCCGTTGTTCATCGAATGTGTAGAGAATGACATTACGCTCGGCGAGATCTGCAATACGCTGAGAGGTGTGTGGGGTGAGTACGTGGCGCAGGGGTTTTAGAGTAGTTGTGTAAGTTAAAGGACGGCTGAAAAGCCGTCCTTTTTGTTGTTTGCGAATATAATGCGATATGTTATTTAGTCGTTTTAAGTATCTATATTTTATGCATAGGGTTGGCTAAGTTTTAATTTACATAATTATGCTTATCGAAAACAATACGACTTATAATGCTGGATATAAGGGTGTTGTACAGCACGCTGTATAAACACTAGTTAGGTGCTGGTCCGAGAGTCAGATTGATTGGTCGTGGGATAATGTTTCATGCAGAGGGTCTATGAAAGACATCAACAAGACGTTTCAGGAACAATTCTTAGAGGCTTCAAGTGATATTCATCTTGCAACCAGATTCTGGAATAGACATAACCCAAAGCCTTTCGATCTATTGAACAATTTTCAATATTATCAACTTCGAGAGCGATTATTTGCTCTATTGCAAGAGTGCAGGAAGATTGACTCGGCTGCATTCGATAGGATTCACAAGGGTCATCCTTACTACTTTATTGGTATCGCATCGTATTTATTAGATGATTTTCAAACGGCTATTTATTTTTTCGATGCAGCCGTTACAGAAGACATGAATTCTGGTGCTCATCCAATAACTGATCCAAGGCCTTCAACACGATTTTTGATGTTGGAAGGTGCAGAGATCCGACAGGGAGCCAAGGTAATCACAGAATTAACAGAGGCCAAGATTGACCGAATTCTGACGCACTACAATACACAAATCACGAAACATGCAAGTATTCCACAACTAACCAAAGATGCCTTACGAATCGATTTTATTGTTCCGTGTTTGACAAATGTCAGTAATCCAGGGTTGAGAACATTAGTTACGGCGCTGATAACTTACTGTATAGAGTGGGATTTTAGAAATCAACACTTTGATTATGGCGTGAAGAGCGGGACTTCGGAACCTTTCTTCTCTCATCTTTTTCGGGGGTGTTTACTTTTCGAAAGTTTGTTACTTCATAATCGTATGCATCGGCCCACTGGCAAGAACCTAGGTGCAATATTAAACGAGTCAATAATTCGCCAAGAACTAAATACCAGACCTATCATAGGAAAAGGTGGAGATATTCTGCATGATGTATTTGTTGAGCTGAACACTTACAACAATACAATCGATGAGGCAATAAAGATTACTTATATGACTCGAAATACTTTAGGTCATAATCTTGGCTGGGACACTTGTATTACACAGGAACAGTATCAAAATCTATACTTGATCACTGCATCTTCTTGTCTACATGTAATAGCCTGTTTGTGGAAATGAACTAGAGCGGCTACTGAGCAATTTGTGGTAAAAACAAGTAAACATGGATATAGACTTCAAAATCACAGTTTTTCTTTGCCATGCAGTTGATGACAAACCAGCGGTTAGAAACCTTTATAAAAGGCTGTTAAAAATGAATCTTCGACCTTGGCTAGATGAAGAGAATTTATTACCTGGTCAAGATTGGCATGAAGAAGTCAGAAAAGCCATTGAAGATAGTCTAGTTATTCTTGTCTGTCTTTCAAACAAGTCGGTCTCTAAAACGGGATACGTTCAAAAAGAGATTAAGTATGCTTTGGATGTGGCAGATGAATATCCTATGGGGGAGATTTTTCTCATCCCTGTGAGGCTAGAAACTTGCATGATACCAAGACAATTGGATATGTATCAATGGGTCGACCTATTTGACGAAAAGGGATTTGATAAATTATTAAAGCTTCTGAGATTTAAACTCATGCAAAAATATGGTGGTATATCTACCCTTTTAGAGTATGCGGAAGAACTCTACCTTTCTGCTGGTTATGAAGATTTGTCTGTAGAAATACATGACGAAATGGTAAAAGATATATTTGCAAGATCGCAACACTTCCTCTTTGCAAAATTGTTTGCAGCACTTTCTGATGAAGATGCAGCCACTTTGGATAAAATGGTTGAGCAAGATGTTTCAGAAGAAAGAATTCAAGAATTTTTTTTGGAGAAAATACCAAACGCGCCAAATTTTATAAACACAGTGCTCTTGGAGTTTAGGGCAATCTACCTTGGTCTTTCACAATAAACCTCCTAACATTATTTATCTGCTATATGGTTAGGTAAAAACGACAAAACGAGTAAACATGAATAATAATCACAAAAACACTACAATTTTTATTTGTTGCGCAAACGATGATAAACCAGCCATCAGAAGCCTTTATAAGAGGCTGTTGAAAATGGGTCATCAACCATGGTTGGATGAAGAGAACATATTGCCTGGTCAAGATTGGCATCAAGAAGTTAAAAAAGCTATTGAAAACAGTTTACTTGTTCTTGTCTGTCTTTCAAATAAGTCTATTTCCACAACTGGAAGTGTTCAAAAAGAAATAAAATATGCTTTAGACATAGCAGATGAACATCCTTTTGGTGATATTTTCCTTGTCCCAGCAAGGTTAGAAAACTGCATAGTGCCAAGACAATTGAAAAAATACCATTGGGTTGATTTATTTGAAGAAAAAGGATTTGATAAGTTATTAAGTACGATACGTCGTAAAACTATGCAAGACTACGGGACGGAATATTCATTGCTAAGTTTTGTAGAAGAACTCTACTTGGCTAAGGGGTATACGACTTTCTCCCCAGAAAGACACGATGAGATTGTGAAAGAACTATTGCAAAAATTACAGGATTTTCTTTTAGCAAAATCCATAGCTGCGCTCTCGGATAAAGACACACTTGATTTAAGCAATCTTTTAGACCAAAATGTTTCCGATAAAAGAATTCAAGAATTCTTCTCGGAAAAGATACCAAATACAGAAGATTTTATAGCATATGTACTTCATGATTTTAGGAAAATCTTTCTTGATCTCCCAAGATAAACCACTATATTTAAAAAATGCAACTGCAAATGAAGCATCTTGAATTTGTGTCACTAGACTTTTTAACTCAACGGATAAAGAGGTATCATGCCATACAGACGAAAATTTTTTGGTGGATATGAGTTTTCTGGAAACATGAAAGAATGGATGGATTTGTTCTATAAATGGCACAAAGAAGATACAGCGAAATACAATGTCGATTTTGAGACTTATTTTGGTTTCCTTTTTATTTGGTATTCTGGAACAATAAGGGAGCAATGGAGAGCGGAAGGACGCAAGAATGATGTAATACAAATGCATGCAATAGAATTTGTGGGAAGAGAAAATTTACAATCCAAAATCTCATCTGGTTATTCTTCTGTCGACTATATGTCGGAACGCGTGCCAATTTCCTACATGCTTGAATTACAATATGAGGCACGTGGTTTCGTCATAGAAATGCTCACAAAATATAGCTTTCTTCCAAATAACCAGTAATTTGTCAAAGTTCATGGGTTCTGTATTTTCTAAATTTAGGGTAATCTATCTTGCTCTCTTAAGATAAATTCAATAAACACAAAAACAATATCTTGAAATTCAAAACTCCTTATGAGACAAAACCGCCTAACAAAGCGTACACCTGACGTAGGGATTCTGCACAAATCTCAAGCATTTTTCTACGCCTTGGCATTTTTCTGGCTGGACGGCTTCGCCGTCCCAGCGCAGGTAACGCAAACCGTTAGCCTGCCTTCCTAAGTTTCTAAATCTAGAATAAACGGTAAAAATTATGCTTGAAACTCTACGTGACCCAATATGGAATAGCATTTCTGCAATAGTAGCAATTGCCGCGCTTGTGATTGCTCTTTATCAAGATAAACGCAAATATCCCAGCCTCAGCAAAGTTTTCACAGCAATAAGTCGGATACTTTTAGGAATATTGGTATTTTTTATTGGAGTACCTCTTGAATTTACAGTCTTTCATATACTTAGGGGTGGCTTACCGATGGCAGTTACACAATGGCAATATGATGCAACTATCGGAATCCTACAAAGAGATATGTTGCGTTCTTTATTCTTTTCACTATTCGTTGGTTCGATAATAGTTACTAGCATCCCAAAAGACAATTCCAAAAAGAACAAAGTACAAACAACATTAGTTTCCATAATCGCATTGTGGATAACAGATATTTTCTTTTTTCTGTTTGGACAAGTGGGTGATTCTCCCTTAATTCTCTCATTATTCAGTGATGTGATTGGTGGATTTATTGGCGGGATGATTGTCTTATGGTTAGCAAGAATTTACGATGATAATTTTGCTTA
>JAVBXV010000208.1 GCA_030824405.1 Anaerolineales bacterium
GGCAGACGATCAGGCAAAAATGATCGGTCAAACTTTGCGCATCGTAAAAGAAGCAATGGCAGTGGGGAAAAAGAAGAACTATAGTTTTCTGGGGCTCGGTCTCGCAACGCCTGGAACTGTGAATATAGAAAAAGGGATTTTAATCTTCGCGCCGAATCTACATTGGCGTAATGTGCCCTTTGGAAAAATATTCTCAGAACAAACAAAATTAAAAGTGTTCGTTGAAAATGATGCAAATGCAGCAGCCACCGCCGAACATTTATTTGGAACCGCAAAGCAATGCCAGGATTTTCTTTTTGTTTTCGCAGGGGTTGGCATCGGTGGCGGCCTCTTCTTGAACGGAAAATTGTATCGCGGCAAGAATGGATATGCTGGCGAAATTGGTCACTCCCCCATCACAGCAGAGCCTTCGCAAACTGTCTGTCATTGCGGTAATCGCGGATGTTGGGAGACCTACGCAAATCAATATTCGATCATCCAGCGCGTACGGGCGCGCCTTGAAGTTAAACGAAGCAGCATCATTCCAAAACTGCTTGCCGAACAAAACAGCCAGATCACCATCCCATTGATCAAACAAGCCGCAGACGCAGGCGATATAGAAGCCATCGAATCATTTACTGAAGCTGGTCACGCCATGGGGCAGGGACTTGCAGGTCTTATCAATATTTTCAATCCTGAAAAAATCATTCTGGGCGGGCCGCTCAGTGTGGCGGGAGAATATTTATTGCCCGCCATCAAGGAAACAGTGGCGCATCATTCCCTGCCAGAAATAGATCAACAGGCAGAGGTTGTGCTTTCGCCATTTGGGCCTGATGCCAGTTTGATCGGCGCGATCGCCATTGTGGTTGACGATGTTCTTTCACAGCCTATCCATGTTGAAAGGAAGTGATCGGCCAGTAAGGGGGTAAAATCGGTTTGAAAATCACATCGTGTCTATCAATAAAAATTCAAAATATATACAGGGAGAAGAGCGAAGAATGAAAAAAAATCTAATGGTACTTTTTAGCATCCTGATGATCGCATCCCTTACACTCACAGCATGCGACGCTTTAAAAGTTTCTTCTGGAAGTCAGTTAGCCGTTGGCATCGTTCTCCCAACAAAAAACGAGCCTCGCTGGGTTCAGGATGAAACCCGCTTCAAGGAAGCGCTGACAGCTGCCGGCTACGAAGTTGAAATTCTTTTCAGCCAGGGAGATTCCGCAAAAGAAAAAGCCAACGTTGAGTCCCTGATCGCCAAAGGCGTCAAGGTCATCATTCTCACCCCGCATGATGGAGCCGCCGCTGGCGCAGCTGCCGAAGCCGCCCACGCCGCTGGTGTTAAAGTAATCTCCTACGACCGCTTGATCCGCGACACAGATGCTGTTGATTTTTATGTAACATTTGACAGCATTTCCGTAGGCACTGCCCAGGCTCAATACCTGGTGGACAACGCCACTGGCACGGGCAATCCCCTATATTTGTATGCAGGCGCATCCTCTGATAACAACGCCTTCCTCTTTTTTGAAGGTGCATGGAATGTTCTTCAACCCAAAATCGCAGATGGAACCTTCGTGATCAAGAATTCCAGCGAAGCCAGCGCTCTCCAAAACAAAGCCGTCTTGACCCGTGACGAACAAGCCGCGATCATTGGACAGATCTCCACAAACTGGGATTTCGACACCGCCAAGAACCTTGCTCAAGCCAACCTCACCGCCGCCAGCGCCGCAGACAAGGGGAATGTCTTCATCCTCGCCCCAAATGACGGCTCTGCCCGCGCAGTCGCCGATGCCTTCGCCGCGGACGAGGAGATCACAAGCTATTTTGTTACTGGACAGGATGTAGAAAAAGCCTCTATTCAGTACATTATTGACGGAAAACAATCCATGACCGTCTTCAAGGATGTTCGCACCCTCGTAGATGACGCCATCTCCACCTCCATAGCTTATCTCATTGGCGGTACTCCCGAATCCACCCATACCTACAACAATGGCAGGATCGAAGTCCCTGCCAACCCAACCACAGTCATTACTGTAGACAGAAACAATATTCAATCTGTCCTGATCGACTCTGGATATTACCTTGCCACCGATTTCACAGGCTTGAAGTAACTCTATTCAAGTAGAATACCCTAACGCTCTCGGTCAATAACATGGACAAAACACAAGGACACGGAGAATTTTCCGTGTCCTTGTGTTCACAAAAGGACATCATGAAAAAAAACTCTTCCTCTCAACTTAGTACTATCTTGATCACATCCATCTGCTTCCTTGCATTTTTCCTGTTCGGATTCACAGATAACTTAAAAGGTGCCACCCTCCCCGCCATGCTGGCTGAATTAAACATCAGTTATGGCACAGGCGGAAACATATTCTTTGGCGAATATCTCGGATTCCTGATCGCCACTCTTCTCACAGGCATCATCGCAGACCGCTTTGGGCTCAAGAGTGTACTTGTCATCGCGGGCTTTTGTCTCGCGATCGGCGTAGGTGGATACAGCACCTTTGAAACCGCCTCCCTGTTATCGATCTCGCTTTTCATCCTCGGGCTGGGACTGGGCGCATTTGAACTTGGACCCAACGCCATCATCATCAACCTGCACCATGAAAGAAAGGGACTCTACTTAAACCTAATGGCCGTCTTGCACGGGCTGGGCTCCATGCTCGCGCCGCTCTTTGCTGGCTGGCTGATCACACTCAACACCTCATGGCGCGTCATCTATCGCTGGGATCTTTTGCTCATTGCTATTTTCATCGTCGCAGCGTTGTCATTACGCTTTCCAAAATCAGATGAAAAATCACGACTCGATTTTCGAGAAATGTCAAAAGTGGCCTTCAAAGGCCAAATGCCCTGGTTCTATTTTGCCATCGCTCTCTATGTTGCCGCAGAAATCGGCATGGCATCCTGGCTGGTCACCTTCCTGCAGGAAATACGCGGCGTAAGTGTCACTGCCAGCACGCAGGCGCTCTCATTATTTTTCGCAATGATCATGATCGGTCGTCTTATCGGCGGTTTCTTTGTGCATCGCATTGGCTATCTGCGTTCAATTCTCTTCGCCTCACTGGGCGCGCTCATCTGTCTTGCAATTGGCTTATACGGCCCCAATAACATGGCCTTCTTTTTACCGCTGACTGGCTTCTTCTTTTCTATTGTCTTTCCAACTATCACCGCCGCCGTTTCAGACAATCACACAGAAAACATAAACTCGATCCTCGGCGTACTCTACACCTTCGCAGGCATTGGCGCACTTCTGGGTCCCTGGCTGATCGCCTGGGGCAGCAGCCTCCTTGGTCTGCAAACAGGCTTTGCGATCAACATCATCCTTACAGCCCTGCTGCTTGTATCTCTGTTCATATTATTGAAAGGGAAATCTGATGGAAAAAGTGCTTAACTGGGGACTTCTCTCGACTGCGAGAATTAATCGCTCTTTGATCAAACCCCTCAACGCTTCAAAACGGACCCGCTTACTGGCCGTTGCTTCGAGAAGCCAATCCACCGCTGATGCATACGCGCAAGAATGGAATATTCCGCGCGCGCACGGAAGCTATGAAGCGCTATTGAACGACCCCGAAATAGATGTGATCTACAACTCCTTACCCAATCACCTGCACGCCGAATGGACGATCAAAGCCCTGCGTGCAGGCAAACACGTCCTGTGCGAAAAACCCATCACAGTATCTCTGGAAGAACTCGATGCAATGATCGCCGCATCAAAAGAAACTGGCAACGTGTTGGCTGAGGCTTTTATGTATCGTCACCATGCGCAGACTCTCAAAGTGAAAGAGATCGTCGATGCTGGCACCCTGGGGAAAATTCAATTGATCAAGGGTGCTTTCACTTTCACACTTACCCGCGAAGATAATTATCGCAACTTCAAAGACATGGGTGGCGGCAGTATCTGGGACATAGGATGTTATCCCATTTCCTACGCACGAATGCTCGTCGGGGCTGAGCCTCTTGAAGTTTTTGGCTGGCAGGTTCAGGGTCCAAGTGGAAGCGATGAATCATTTATCGGGCAAATGAAATTTGAAAATGGAGTCCACGCGCAATTCGACTGCGGCTTTAAATCTCCGCCGCGTTCCTACATGGAGATCGTTGGTTCTGAAGCGATTTTGAAAATTCCAACTCCTTTTAAACCTGGTCCCAAAAGCGAGATCGAACTTATTCGCGCAGGCAATTCGGAAATCATCAAGATCAAAGGTCAGGAGGTATATCTCGGCGAGGTGGAAGATATGTGCGATGCGATCACAAAAAACAAACCGCCGCGAGTTTCCCTTGCAGACAGCCGTGGAAATATTTCTACGATCCTTGCATTGCTCGAATCAGCTCGGGAAGGCAAAAAGGTCTCTTTTTAAGCTCTTTAGTTTAGGGAAACAACTAAGTTGCCTTGCAAAATCATAGGACAAAAATGAGCTTGTGATTATAATTACATCACTATATTCTTCTGACTGGAGGTTTACCATGGCAAGTGTTACATACAAGAACGTGATTAAAAAGTTTGGTGATTTGGAAATCATCAAGAGCCTCAACATTGAGGTTGAGGACAAGGAATTCCTTGTGTTGGTCGGTCCGTCTGGTTGCGGTAAAACAACCGCACTTCGACTGCTGGCTGGGCTGGAAGAGATTACCGATGGACAAATTATGATCGGTGACCGTGTGGTGAATGATGTTGCGCCGAAAGATCGCGATATTGCCATGGTATTCCAGTCTTATGCTTTGTACCCGCATCTTTCTGTGTATGACAATATGGCATTTGGTTTGAAACTTCGCAAGACCCCGAAGGATGAGATCAAGCGCCGCGTTGACGAGGCCGCCGAAGTTCTTGGAATCACCGATCTTCTTCAGCGCAAACCCCGCCAGCTCTCTGGTGGACAACGCCAGCGTGTAGCAGTGGGCCGCGCGATCGTGCGTGAACCAAAAGTATTCCTGTTCGATGAACCGCTTTCCAACCTGGATGCAAAACTGCGTGTCCAAATGCGCGCTGAGATCAGCAAATTGCACCAGCGTTTGCAGACTACCTTCATCTATGTAACTCACGACCAAACCGAAGCCATGACCATGGCAACCCGCATTGCTGTGATCAACAAGGGTATCCTTCAACAACTGGACACCCCCCAATCTCTTTATGATAAACCTGCCAATCTTTTTGTGGCTGGCTTCATCGGTTCACCTGCCATGAACTTCTTCCCAGGTAAACTGACCAGAGATGGCGATAAGATGATCGTGGACACAGGCGATTTCAAAGTACAGATCCCCGCTGAATTTTCCAAACCATATCAGGAATTGAGCGGCCGCGATGTAATTTTTGGTATTCGTCCTGAGAATATTCACGACCCAGAATTTGCTCCCAACAACATTCACGGAGAAAAGGTCAACGCAACTGTGGATGTGACCGAGTTAATGGGTAACGAGACCCTGCTTTATCTCGTAAGCCGCAAACATAGTTTTGTCGGCCGGGTGGACCCACGCTCCAAACTGCGTGTGGGCGCCTCCACACAACTTATCTTTGACATGGATAAATTCCATATCTTTGACGCTGCCACTGAACAGGCAATTCGATAATCCTTATGAAAGGAGGTGGTCAAGCGAGACTCACACTTCAAGATATTCCCCCACTTCCATATAGTTAACCCGTTTTTTCAAAATTTCTAAGGAGTAGTAAGAGAATGAAAAAGAATTTGCTCGTCCTATTAAGCGCATTGATCGTTGCATCACTTGTGCTCGCCGGCTGTGGCACCCCTGCCACAGAAGCCCCAGTCGCCACAGAAGCTGCTGTTGATGCTACTGAAGCCCCCGTAGCTACCGAACCCGCCGAAGTCATCGAAGTGACCTTCTGGCACGCCTATGGCACCGGTTCCGCTGAAGAAATTGCCCTGGCTTCTCTTCTCGAACAGGCCGCTATTGATATGCCTCAGTACAAGATCAACGTACTTCAGGTCCCCTTCAACGACGTCTTCAACAAGTACGACACCGATGTTGCTGCTGGTGGTGGTCCTGACATGTTCATTGCCCCGAACGATAACCTCGGTGGCCAGGTTCGCGCTGGAACCGTTGCTGACATCACCGATCTCGTTGCTGGCAAACTTGGTGACTATAGCGAACTTTCCCAAGGCGGCATGATGTACGATGGCAAGATGTACGGTATCCCTGAATCCCTCAAGGCCGTCGTCTTCTGGTATAACACCGATCTTCTTCCCGAAGCCCCCGCCACAACTGACGACCTCAAGGCTTTGATGGAAGGCGGCACCCCCGTTTCCCTCAGCTTCGGCTGCTATCACCACTGGGGCTTCTTTGGCTCCTTCGGTGGACAGATCTTCGATGCTGACTACAACTTCGTAGCTGACGAGGCCAATCAGGCCAAGGTTACCGAAGCTGTATCCTACTTGAATGACCTCTATCAGATCTCTGTTGCAAACGGCTGGCCTCGCAATGATAGCGATGGTCTCGCTCCCTTCACCGAAGGCACCGTTGCCGCCATTACCAATGGTAACTGGGCAATGGGCGATTATCGCACCGCTCTCGGCGACAAGCTTGCTGTTGCCCCGATCCCTGCTGGTCCTGGTGGAGCTTCCAACCCGCTCCTTGGTGTAGACGGCTGGTACTTCAACCCCAACAGCGCCAACACTGAAGCTGCGATCGAAGTAGCTCTCTACCTCACCAACACCGATGCTCAGACACTCATGATGAATGATGCTGGCCACGTTCCTGCCAACACCACTGTTGAAGTGACCGATCCCCTAATCCAGGGCTTGCTCGATGCCTTCGCTACCTCATACTTCCGCCCTCAGGTTGAAGCCATGGGTAACTATTGGGGTAACTTCTGCGGTACCGATCAGGTCTTCGATGCAGGCACTCCTGCCGCTGACTGGGTTGCTGCTGGCTTTGCAGGCGCTACCAAGTAAGTTTTGATCTAAGATGTAATCTGGGAGCGGACAGGGGAACTTGTCCGCTCCCACTTTAGTATTAGGTAATACACACAAGCCAGGAGGAACAAATGGAAATTGCAAAATCTTCCAAACGAAAAGTTCAATGGAAAAAGGCGTCATTACCCTACTTTTA
Organism: Anaerolineales bacterium; assembly: GCA_030824405.1. GTDB lineage: Bacteria > Chloroflexota > Anaerolineae > Anaerolineales > Villigracilaceae > Villigracilis. Next base: position 7,036 of record JAVBXV010000208.1, read on the forward strand.
TCTTCTACCTGCTTTTCTGATCATGGGAGTGATCACCTTTTACCCATTGATCTATCAAGTTATCATTTCATTCACAAATTTTGACACAAAGCATCTCCTGCTTGGCTTAAACTCTCCCGAACTAAAATTCATTGGTTTTAAAAATTACATTGATATCTTCACGGCCGCATTGCCCGTTGAAAATTTCAATTTTTTTAGAGTGTTGGAATTCAATTTCTGGTGGGCACTCAGCAATGTAATACTTCACGTACCTGCCGGTGTATTGATCGCCACCTTACTCAATACAGAAGGATTATGGTTAAAACGCATTTACCGCGCCGCCTACATTCTTCCTGTCGTTATCCCGCCTTTGGTTGTAGCCACAATTTGGACAAATATCTTTGATGAGCGCTACGGGGCCATGAATCAACTACTGGCGAACATTGCTACATATTTCGGACACACAGGCCCAATATACATCCGCTGGTTCGAAGAAATCAGACCACCCATTCCTGGTTTCCTGCCAGGTGCACCGCTTACACTCGCCTATTACGCCATGATGATCGCCAATTTCTGGCTCGGTTGGCCATTCATGTCAGTAGTTGCAACAGGCGCATTGCAAAGCATTCCCAAAGATCTATATGAAGCAGCATCCATCGACGGTGCAACGGGTAGTCAGCAATTCTGGAACATTACAGTCCCGCTTCTGCGTCCAGCGATGATCCCAGCCGCTGTATATGGCTTTACGATATCGTTCAACCTATTTAACTTCGTCTTCTTTATGACTGGAGGCGGCCCTGCACGTTCCACCGAATTATTGGTCACATTTGCGTACAACCTCGTTCGCAACCTGCGCTGGTACGGAGTTGCAGCCGCATTTGCAGTCATCATTTTTGCAGTTGCAATGATTGTCTTCCTGATCACAAATCGTATTACTCGTGCCACGCAAAATTACTCGGAGGCATAGCCCATGAACGCCCAACAAACAACAACCACCAAGAATCCGATTGTTCGTTTCCTGACCATGAATACCTCCGGGCAAACCAGCGGACGCAGCCTGCCGCTGTGGAGACAATTACTGCTTCAAGTGATTTGCATCGCAATCCTTGCATCCGTAATGTTCCCGATCATGTACATTGTCACAATGTCTTTTAGCTCCAAGACAACCCGTCCATCCTCATTGGAGTTAATACCAAAGGAAATATCCTTCATTGCCTACCAACAGGTACTGGACAAACCAACGGGAAATCCAGTAACCTTTATTGAACTCTTAAAGAACAGCGTACTCCTCTCCGTCGGCGTTGGATTGGTAGCCTTGCTGATCGCAGTAACAGCCGCATACGCCTTCTCCAGATTGAAATTCAAACTGCGCGAAGTGCTGATGATCCTGGTTTTCATTCCACTTTTGATGCCCGCGGTAGGGTTGAGCACCCCGCTTTACCTGTTATTGAATAACGTACAAGTAAAACAATGTACAAAAGAAGTTGTCGCCATTCAGCCTTTCACAAGTTGCGATGAAGGAACAAAAGGCAAACTTCTTTTCAACCTGCGAGATTCACTCCTGGGCGTCGGCATCGCCATGACAGCCACCGCCCTGCCCTTTGCAGTTTGGAACCTTAAAGGCTATCTCGATACCATACCAAAAGAACTAGAAGAAGCCGCCGCCATCGACGGTGCAGATACCAACCAGACATTCTGGCAGATTGTCATTCCGCTGGCAATGCCGCAACTCGCGGTAACATTCTTCCTTGGCTTTATTGGTCACTGGCAGGAATTCGTCACCACCTGGCTTTTCCTTTCCCAGCCCAAAGATTACACCCTGGCCATGACCCTCTACAACATGACAGGTCAATACGCCAACAGCGTGCCCTGGAACCGATTTGCCGCCATGGCAGTCATCGTTGCCCTTCCTGTTGCAGTGGTCTACATTGCCCTGCAAAAGCAGATCGTGGGCGGCCTCACTACTGGTGGCGTAAAAGGATAACCCTTCCACCAAAACGATATATTTCCTCTTCCTTCTGTATAGGGGAAGAGGAAATTTTTTCTCCCAAACACTGACATGATCAAACGAATTATTTCCACGCTATTACTTTTCTCCTTCCTTTCGGCATGCGCTCAAACCACGCCGACAGTTGCCCCTGCCCAAACGGCAACTCCTGCCCCTGAAACAGAACCAGCTAACTGGTGGAACGAAGCGGTCTTCTACGAAATATTCGTTCGATCATTTTATGATACCGACGGAAATGGCATCGGCGACTTCAACGGCATCACTCAAAAGTTGGATTACCTCGAATCGCTTGGCATCACTGCCATTTGGTTAATGCCGATTCATCCATCCCCTTCCTATCATGGGTACGATGTGGTTAATTACTACAACGTAAATTATGAATACGGAACAATGGATGATTTCAAGAACCTGCTTAACGAAGCACATAAACGCGATATAAAGATCATCATTGACCTTGTTTTGAATCACACCTCCAGCCAGCATCCCTGGTTCAAGGGTGCAAACAGCGATCCAAACTCGCAATATCATGATTATTATGTGTGGTCTGAAACTGGCGAAGGGGACGGCGGCTGGCATCAAGGCAATCAGGGATATTATTTTGGCCTGTTCTGGGAAGGCATGCCAGACCTAAATTACAACAACCCCCAAGTAACCGCAGACATGCTAAAAGTTACCGATTATTGGTTAACCGAGATCGGCGTGGACGGCTTCCGTGTGGATGCGGCCAAGCACCTCATTGAAGCAGATGGAAAACGTGAAAACACACCCGCCACACATGAATGGCTCAAGGGATTTTACACAGCGTACAAACAGCAGAACCCGCAAGCCTACACAATTGGTGAAGTTTTCGGAGCAGGTTCTTCCACGATCAAATCGTACACTGGTGACCAGCTTGACCACATCTTCAACTTTGAAATGTCCAGCGGATTCGTCAACAGCGTGAATGGCGGCGCAAACTCTGGTGTAACCAGCGCGTTCAAATTTGCATTTCAAGACATGCCAGATTTTAATTATGCAACCTTCCTCACCAATCACGATCAAAACCGCGTCATGTCTGTCTTCAATGGAGATGTTGGCAAGGCCAAAGCAGCAGCCACATTACTGCTAACCTCTCCTGGAACACCCTTCATTTATTTTGGTGAAGAGATCGGCATGACCGGGAAAAAGCCAGACGAAGATATCCGCGTCCCCATGCAATGGTCCAACACCGAAAATGCAGGCTTCACCACAGGCCCACCCTGGCGGGCACTCAATGCGAATTATGAAACCGTCAACGTCGAAGTGGAACTTGAAGACCCCAACTCCCTGCTTAATCATTATCAAACCCTCATTCAACTTCGCAAGGAAAACCCAGCATTACTATCTGGCAACGCCACTCTGATCGATACTGGAAACTCGGCTGTGTTCGCACTCCTGCGTCAGAGCAGTGACGAAAGCATACTAATTATCGTAAACTTGGGAGACAAGCCGCTTTCAGATTACTCATTAAGTTTAGAAGAAAGTATTCTCACAGACAGCAGCAACACCCCCACTTCTTTATTCGGCGCAATACAAGCCCAGCCTTTGGAAATTATCAATGGGCAATTCACGGGCTACAAACCAGTGATCGAATTACCCGCCTACCAAACATATATTTTCCAACTCCAGTAGATGGCTGTGAATAAGACAGATCCACTACTTAAAATACAACTGAACGATCACGTATACAAAAGTTATCAAAATACCTAAGATCGAAATACCGATCCCTGCAATCGCAGTTTTATTTTTTTCAGTTTTCAAACTTATTAATCCAAGAATGATCCCCAGAATACTGGTGATGCCGCCGCAAGCTGGGACAATGCCAGCACACAAACTGATCACACCAAACGCAGCGGATGCGATCGCAAATTGTCTCGCAATTCGTAGTTCAGGGTCAAGCCTATCAAAATCAGACTGCATGAATGTGCCTCCAAAATAGCTTTTAAAGTGAATCAACTTTTCATGATGCACTGATACAATTCTACACACTATTTCATTTTTGTGGCTTTTCATTCGCAACGGGCAAAACCGTATATCGTTAATGGGATTTTTAAAATGAATAAAACTCTTCGCACATTCCTCTTTATACTTTCCCTGCTGCTTGTGGTTGCCATCGCTTTTGGATTGCGCTCCCAGGCCGTAAACAACCTCTCGATCGATTTCGACGAAGACGATTATCTGCGTGCAGGGCAGGAATATGCACAGCTTATCCGCGCTGACAACTGGTCTGGCTTTCTGGAGGCGAATTACCGCCCAGAACACCCCCCACTGGCGAAGATCATCTTCGCCAGTGGGGGGT
>JAVBXV010000446.1 GCA_030824405.1 Anaerolineales bacterium
TTTTAGATAAATTCAAGACACTACGTCTTTTTTATAAATCTCCAGATGTAATTCACCGCGTCACACGCGAAGCGATAGAGGATGCGGCGAAAGATAACGTTCGCTACCTTGAGCTTCGTTTTACGCCCGTGGCTTTGAGCCGCGCAGAAGGTTTCCCTCTTCATGATGTCATGGACTGGGTCATCACCAGCGCGCAGGAAGCCGCGAAGAAATACAAAGTAAAAGTAGGCTTGATCGCTTCAGTGAACCGCCATGAAAGTCCCGAACTTGCCGAGCAGGTGGCCTGGCTTGCGGCGGAACATATTAAAAATGGATTGACGGGTTTGGATCTGGCTGGCAATGAGGCTGAATTTAAATCTGATGCGTTCCACGGAATTTTCAGGGAAGCGAAACAATCTGGTTTGCATATCACCATCCATGCTGGCGAGTGGGGACCCGCGGAGAATGTGCGCGATGCCATTGAGAATTTAGGCGCCGAACGTATTGGGCACGGTGTGCGTGTTCTTGAAAGTGAAAGCATTACCAAGCTGGCGCGTGAACGCGGTTCTGTGTTTGAAGTCTGCGTAACCAGTAACTATCAATCTGGCGTGGTCAGTTCGTTGACCGCTCATCCATTGCCGCTGATGTTTGAGGCGGGCTTGAAGGTGACGGTCAATACCGATGACCCCAGTGTTTCCCGCATCACATTGGCGCACGAATATCAGCATGTTTGTGACGATCTGCATGTGCCGATGGATGTCTTGAAAAATTCAGTGATCGTCGCGGCGAACTCAGCCTTCCTGCCAGAGGATGAAAAACAAAGACTGGTCATGCTGCTTCAAAAAGAAATGAAATTGAAGTTGTAGAGACGCTTTCTCATTAAATGAGGAATTGTCAGGTTCGCAGGGGATCGTTTGTTGTAAATTCGTAGTATCGTTATTTTATAAACCCCACCACATAGTATCAAGGATATCAAAGGCGCTCCTTTGTGTTCTTCGCAAAGTTGTGGTGTGAGTGTAGGGACAGGCTTCGCTCCTGTCCGTGCGATATCCTCATCACCAAAGGAGTTCCAAATGAAAGATCTGTTTAAGTCCCGTGACGTATTGAAGGTGGGCAAAAAGGAATACATCTTTTTCCGTCTGGATGCGTTGGAGAAGGCTGGGCTGGTAAAACTCAACAAGCTGCCTTATTCCATTCGTATCGTGCTCGAAGCCGCTCTCCGTCAATGCAATGATAATGAGATCACACAGGATGATGTGAAGAACATCGCCGCGTGGACGCCGAAAGGCGCACGCCCTGGCATTCCATTTTTGCCCGGCCGTGTCGTCATGCAGGATTTCACCGGTGTGCCCGCAGTCGTTGACTTAGCTGCAATGCGCGCTGCAGTTGCCCGTTTGGGCGGCGACCCGAAGAAAATTAATCCGCTCGTGCCTGTCGATCTGGTTATCGATCACTCGGTGCAGGTTGATTTCTTCGCCACAGCCGATGCCCTAAACCGTAATACCGAAGTTGAATTCACACGCAACCGCGAACGCTATGAGTTCCTCAAGTGGGGACAAAAAGCGTTCACCAATTTCCGCGTGGTACCGCCGATGACCGGCATTGTGCATCAGGTCAATCTTGAGAATCTTGCCGAAGTGGTCATGACCAAAATTGACGGTGCCGATGTGCTCGCCTTCCCCGATACGGTCGTTGGCACAGACTCGCACACCACCATGATCAATGGTCTCGGCGTGGTCGGCTGGGGTGTGGGCGGTATCGAAGCCGAAGCCGTCATGCTCGGCCAGCCCATGGACATGCTCCTCCCCGATGTCATCGGTTTCAAACTGTATGGCAAACTCAGCGAAGGCGTCACCGCCACCGACCTCGTGCTTGTCGTTACCCAAATGCTGCGCAAAAAAGGCGTGGTTGATAAGTTCGTCGAATTCTTTGGCGAAGGCCTCAGCAACATGTCGTTGACCGACCGCGCCACGATCGCGAACATGGCTCCTGAATATGGCGCCACCATGGGCTACTTCCCTGTGGATGAAGAAACGCTTCGCTACATGCGTCTAACTGGCCGCTCCGAAGAAACAGTTGCCCGCACTGAAGCCTACATGCGCGCACAAGGACTCTTCCACGACGCCAGCATGCCCGACCCTGAATATACCGACACGCTCGAATTGGATTTGGCTTCAGTCGTACCCTCTTTGGCAGGACCCAAGCGACCACAAGACCGCGTCGCGCTGACCGATATGCAGGATACATTTCGAAAGGCATTGACTGCCCCTGTCAAAGATCGCGGCTATGAACTCTCTGGTGAAGCTTTGAATCGTGAAGCCATATTCGGCACAAATGGCGGTTCACAAAAAATGAAGCACGGCGCGATCGTGATCGCTGCGATCACATCCTGCACAAATACATCCAATCCATCGGTCATGATCGCCGCGGGACTGGTCGCGAAGAAGGCTGTTGAAAAAGGCTTGAACGTGAAGCCGTATGTCAAAACTTCGCTCGCGCCCGGCTCACTGGTTGTGACTGAATATCTTAAGAGCGCAGGGCTGATCGAGCCGCTTTCACAGCTCGGATTCAATGTCATTGCTTATGGCTGCACAACTTGCATCGGTAACTCTGGCCCATTGCCAGGCGAAGTTGCCAAGGCTGTCACAGGTTCAGATCTGGTTGCGGCTGCGGTAATTTCTGGCAACCGTAACTTTGAAGGCCGTGTGCATCCGCTGGTGAAGGCAAATTATCTGGCGTCTCCTCCGCTGGTCGTGGCATACGCGCTCGCTGGCACAGTCGATATTGACATGAACACCGAGCCGCTTGGCACAGACAAAAATAATCAGCCCGTATATCTCAAAGATCTGTGGCCCAGCCAACAGGAGATCAGCGAAGCGATTGAAGAACATGTCAAAGCTGAGATGTTCAAATCCAAATATGCAGACGTGTTCTCAGGCTCCGATATGTGGAAAGAGATCAAAGTGAAGGAAGGTGCGTTGTTTGAGTGGAATGACGAATCCACTTACATTCATCATCCTCCCTACTTCCAATCGTTGACGCTCGATGTGCCCGCCATTAATGAAATTAAAGATGCGCGTGTGTTGGGCATGTTCGGTGACTCGATCACGACCGATCATATTTCTCCTGCGGGTAACATCGCCGCGGATTCTCCTGCGGGCAAGTTCCTGCAAGAGCGTGGTGTTCAGCCGAAAGACTTCAATCAATACGGAACACGCCGCGGTAATGACCTGGTGATGGCGCGCGGTACGTTCGCGAACATCCGCTTAAAGAATGTGATGGTTGCGCCGAAGGAAGGCAACTTAACCAAGCATCAACCCGATGGCGCAGAGATGTCGATCTTTGATGCCGCGATGAAATATAAAGAAGACGGCGTTTCTTCGATTGTGCTCGCTGGCAAGGAATACGGCACAGGCTCCAGCCGTGACTGGGCTGCAAAAGGCCCGATGTTGCAAGGCGTGAAAGCGGTCATTGCTGAATCGTTCGAGCGTATTCATCGCTCGAATTTGGTCGGCATGGGAGTGCTTCCGCTGAGATTCTCTGGCGGGAAAAACGCCGAGTCTCTCGGTCTGGATGGAAGCGAAGTGTTCTCCATCGAAGGCTTGAGTGACGCGGTCAAACCTCAAAGCGAGGTCATGGTCAAGGCGAAGAAATCCGATGGCAAGATCGTTGAATTCAAAGCGACAGTTTTGCTCAATACGGATGTGGAAGTAAATTACTATCGCAATGGCGGTATCCTGCACACGGTGCTGCGAAATTTGGTGAAGTAAACAAGAGCGCAACAAGGCGGTCATCTTTAAGACGACCGCCTTGTTTTTTATTAAATTATAATGCTGCGAAACAATCACTTTATTTGAATGAGGAGGACGCATGAAACCAGATATTTTCATCAGCTATTCTCGCCGTGAAGTTGGGTTTGTGGACGACCTTACAAGCCATCTTGAAAAAGAGAAGTTCAATGTCTGGCTGGATTATCGCAGCCTTGTACCAGGCAAGCCCTGGGAAGAGCAGATATTTCAAGGCATTGCGAATTCAAATGTCATTCTGCTGGTTGTTTCAAAATCTTCCATGGCTTCCGATAATGTGGAATATGAATGGAGACGGGTTCTGACAGAAAAGAACAAACGTATCATTCTTCTGATCTTTGAAGCCGTGGACTTGCCGAAGGAATTGGAAAAATTCGAATGGGTGGATTTTCGAGGAAACTATCAAAACGCGTTGAAGGAATTGGATCGTCAATTGCAAATGCCCGAGCAGGAAAAACATTCCGCCCCGCAAACGGGATTTAAAGTCCCAGCCGTGGTGTGGCTGGCTTTTGCGTTTAGTTTGATCGTTTCGCTTTTTTCTCTTGGCGCGCTGTGGACATTGTTCGTTCCGTTCTTTCTGGTTCCACTGCCGTTGGGCATTCTCAGGCGCAGTTTTAATTACATGCTTGTGCAGGCCTCTCTTGTGATGCTGCCTGTCGCGCTCTATCTAACAGTGAACTTTTCCACAGATCAGGATCTGGGGGAGTTTCTCGACCTTCTAACCTATGCAAGCATCCCCTTTGTGCTCGGCTTGATCCTGATTCTTCGGTCGGCTGGGATGCAAAGATGGGGCAAGCCTGAAGCGGTCTCCCCGCAGTCGGCCAAACATATAAAAATGGATTATCCCGAACCGCAATCAGTATCTTATTTTATCGACCATGCGCCGCAAGACCGCAAGATCGCCGATCAAATGCGGATGGTCTTTAAAGGTGCAGGTCATCTGGAAGCGCAGGATCCCAGCTCTGCGGCTGCGGTCTTTACTCTGGTCTCGCAGTTTAAAGATGACAGCAGTGTGGATACTCAAAAGCAGGTGGTCTATCCTGTGATCGTCCAATCCAACGATAAGGTTTCACGTCAACTTTCCCGCGTCCAATGGCTGGACCTGCGCACGGGTGTGCGAAATCTGGATGTTGTCTCCAAGCTGCTGCCTGAACCCGCCAGATTGTTACGCAGCTTATGCATCCGCCCGATGGGAAATCAAGTGGTGTTGCCCGCTGTCATCATGTACCTGACATACTTTCTCGCTTTCCTGGCTGTTGTCTGTATCGGCAGCTGGCTTCCATATTATCTGCAATATGCCAATGAGTTTATCGAAGACCCGGGCTTTGGTACGGTCTTCTTTGAATTGACTTTAAGCCTGATCTTGTTCGGCCTGCTTTCATATTTTATGGCGAAGAACCTTGTCCAGAGAAAAGGCCCCTTTGCTTCCCTTGGCGGCTTATTCGTTGGGATGCTTATCCTTGGCGTCATCATTCTCTGGCAGATCGATATTGATAACCTGGTCTTTGCGTTATTGAACACCACTACAGAATCCCGCGGCTATTCATCTTATTATCCGCGCGCGTTCTATATGACGGGCAATCTGGTGATGTTGGTATATCTTTGGTTCAAACGCCGTGACCTGATGTATTGGTTCCCTGCAAAAAAATAGAGGATGAGGAACAAGAGCGCTCATCCGTGCGTTGAAGCGGTTTCAGTCTTAATGAGATTTCTCTACATCCTATTATTTGGTGTTCCATAGAAATGGAGGCCCCCATGACTAAAAACATCTTTGTCAGCTATTCGCGCCGTGAAGTTGGATTTGTGGACGACCTTGTCCGCAATCTGGAAGAAAAAGGATATACAGCCTGGTTGGATTATCGCAACCTCGTACCAGGCACACCCTGGCTGGATCAAATTCATAAAGGGATACAGGATGCAGATGATATTTTGCTGGTGGTCTCCAAGGCATCGCTGGCCTCGCAAAATGTGGAAGTAGAATGGCGGCGCGTCTTGAAACAGGAAAAACGCATCATCCTGTTGATCTTCGAAGCCGTAGACCTGCCGCCCGAATTGGAAAAATATGAGTGGGTGGATTTTCGCGGCAATTACAAAGACGGGCTGGAGGAATTATTCTCCCAACTGGAACAGCCCATTCAAGAGGAACACCCCGTGCCGCAAACGGGGTTCAAGGTACCGCGAATTGTTTGGGTGGCGGCATTTTTCAGCGCAATTGTAGGGTTCTTTTCCTTGTTTTCGCTCTGGACTCTCTTTATTCCCTGGCTGTTGGCTTTGCTTCCCTATCGCATCTTCAAACGGAATTTTAACTTTACGCAGGTGCAGGCCGCTATATTATTATTGCCGTTTGCCCTGTTCATCACAATACTGACACTTCCCACAGCGCAGCAAAGCAGAGTGAATGCTCCATTTTTTCTGAGCATTCTTGTGGGAGGTATCCTTTTTTTCATCCTGCGTTCGCCAGCGATGCAACGCTGGGGTAAGGAACAGGCAACCATGCCGAGATTTTCCAACCCCATCAAACCCAATAACCCAAACCCCAAATCCATAGCTTTCTTTGTAGACCATGCCCAGGAAGACCGCAAAGTAGCTGATGAGTTGACCCGTGTACTGAAAAAATATGGACACAACCCAGCCGAAAAAGTGGAGGATGCCGCGTCGGTTTTTGTGCTGCTCTCCCGTTTCAAAAACAGCACAGACGTGAATCCAGAGGAGAAGGTGGTGTTTCCTATTGTGATCCAAACCACCGATATTTCACATGAACTATCAAGGATCCAATGGATTGACATGCGTACCGGCTTGAATGGCTTGAACGCCATCGCCCAACTCCTGCCTGAACCTGAAAAACTATTGCGGGCGCTTGGGAATCGTCCACGCGGTAACCAAGTGATCCTGCCTGCACCCATCACCGCCATGTATTACTTTATGGTCCTGTTGGGGGTATTCGTGCTTGGCAGTTTCTTTAAATTGGCTTCCGGTCTTATGTTTTCAAGCAACTCCCCTCGGGCCGCCGGTGAGGCGTTTGGGGCCTTCGTGATACCCTATCTTTTCAATCTGATCGTAACAGGCTTCCTGCTCTTCTTTATGACACGCACCATCCAACAGCGCAGCGGACGGCTCGCCCGATTCGGAAATTTTTCGCTTGCCTTGTTGTTTTTGGGTTTTCTTCTGTTTGGGCAGTTTTCTCTTGGTGACCAAATTATGATGGCACTTCAGAAATTGGATGCCAATGCAGATATTTCAGCCGCAGGTATAGTGGGTTATCCAGTTTTTATTTATATGATCGGGCTGGTGGTTATGGGAGTTTTTTTCCTCTTCCGCCGCAGGGATATTATGTTCTGGTTCCCAGCGAAGAAAAAATGACTTTTCCAGGTGACGGTCATCGTGAAGGTGACCGTCACTTTTGCGGTGGGTATACCTCTTCTTGCAGGCGCTTTTTCTCCCAAATAAAACAATAGAAAAGAAACCCGTATGTCAGGGCTTCAACTATTATTATTTTTATTAATCTGCACCAAAGGAGCTATATATGACAGAAAATATTTTTATGAGCTATTCACGGCGTGAACTTGGATTTGTTGATGATCTGGTCAGCAAGCTCGAAGACAAAAAATACAAAGTCTGGCTGGATTACCGCGTTTTGATTCCCGGTACTCCCTGGGCCGGGCAGATCGATAAGGGATTAAAGGAAGCAGATACCGTTTTATTGGTCGTCTCAAAAGCCTCTCTTGCATCCGAATTTGTGGCGCTGGAATGGCGTCATTTTCTGGAAACCAACAAACGAGTCATCCTTTTAATCTTCGAAGCCGTGGATGTCCCAACCGAGTTGGAAAAATATGAATGGGTGGATTTCCGCGGTGACTACAAGGCTGGGTTGGAGGAACTCTTCTCGCAATTGGAAAAACCGATTCAGGAGGAACACCCTGTCCCTGAAGCTGGGTTCAAAGCGCCCTGGGTTGTTTGGGCCACAATTGCATTTAGTGTAGTGGTGGCAGTCATCTCCCTCGGAGCCATCTGGACCTTGTTCATTCCGTGGTTTTTAATTCCCCTGCCATACAAGATATATAAACGCAGTTTTGATTTTATGCGTGTTCAAGCGGCATTAGTAGCCTTACCCTTTGCATTAGGTCTGGAATTGTTTGTCAGAGCATCTTCTGGAGGTGTGGATATAAATTATGTGTATCTCTCATTAATGCTTTTTAGCGGCTGGGTATTGCTTTATATATTGCGCTCGCCAGCTTTGCAAAGATGGGGCAAACCCGAATCTACAGTGCCGAAATTTGCCAACCCATATAAGCCGAATATTTCAACCCCAGAACCCACCCCGTTTTATGTGGATCACGCACCCCAAGACCGCGTCATTGCACAGGAAATGACCACCATGTTCAAGAAATATGGTCATCCTCAGGCAGATAGTCTTCAAAGTGCCAAAGCGGTTCTTGTGTTGATCTCAAAATTCAAGTCGAATACAGATGCATATCCCAGTCAGTAGGTTGTTTTTCCTGTCATGCTGCAAAATAGTGATTACATCGAGCCGAAGTTATCCAAAGTGCAGTGGATCGATTTTCGCCCCGGCGTACGCGGGTTGGATATCATTGCTCAGTTGCTCCCCAACCCTACAGAAATGTTGAAGGCGCTGGGAATGCGCCCCGTCAGCTCGCTCTCGGTATATCCGCCAATGATCACCGCCTTTTATTATTTTATTGTTTTACTCGCGGCCGTAAACTTTGGCTCGGTGCTGGATTCCATTCTCTTTTCTGGGCTCAAGGATATTATTGATCCATCATCCTTTGGTTACATACTATTTAACTTGATCGGTATGCTGGTCTTATTTGCCGGGCTGTCTTATTTTATGATCAATGGACTTCTCACCCGTACAGGCTGGTTCGCTAAAATGCCAATGATCATTGGCGGCTTTGTTGTTCAAGGGTTGTTGATGTACGGCCTCACAAGATTTGATAACGAAATTTTTGCAATTGTCAGTGAGGCAGGTATTCAGATGGGCTATACCTTTACCACCTTTAGTGGTCCCATTTTTATTCTGGGCGTTGTTGTGATGCTTTTTGTTTATTTTAGAAACCGTCAGGATATGAAACGCTGGTTCCCGGTAAAAATATAAATAACAAATCATCTATTTCTCCAACGGGAAAGCAAAAGTGACCGTCGCTCCAAAGGCGGCGGTCACTTTTTAATCGGGTATACTTTGCCCCGCAATGACTGAACATATCCGTAACTTCTGTATTATCGCCCATGTAGACCATGGCAAATCCACGCTCGCCGACCGCCTGCTTCAATTAACAGGCGCGATCTCCGACCGCGACATGACTGCGCAAGCCCTCGACAGCATGGATCTTGAACGCGAAAAAGGCGTCACCATTAAGTCTTCCGCTGTCCGCATGTTTTACACAGCCCAAGACAATCAAAAATATGAGATGAATTTAATCGACACGCCTGGCCACGTCGACTTCGGCTACGAAGTCAGCCGCGCGCTCAAAGCCTGCGAAGGCGCAATTTTAGTGGTGGATGCGACTCAGGGGATCGAAGCCCAGACACTGGCGAATTTGTATCAGGCGCTCGATGCCGACCTGACACTTGTTCCTGTTATCAATAAAATTGACCTCCCCTCAGCACGTCCCGACGAAGTGGCTGAAGATGTAGGCTCCTTGCTTGGCGTGGACCCTGATTCGGTGTTGCGCGTCTCCGCTAAAGAAGGCATTAACATCGAGCAAATCCTCGAAGCGATCGTTGAGCGTGTTCCCCCTCCCAAAGATGTAGACGACAAGCCCGTCCGCGCGTTGATCTTTGACGCGCATTATGATTCATATAAAGGTGTGATCGCCTACGTGCGTATCATGGAAGGCAAGATCAAATCTACAGACGTGCTGCGTATGTTGGCTACTAAGCTGGATCTGCGCCCCGTTGAAATTGGCATCTTTGTCCCAGGCATGCAGCCTGTGGAAACGCTTGGCTCCGGTGAAGTAGGCTATATCGCAACAGGCTTCAAGACCGTGCACGAATGCCGTGTGGGTGACACGATCACACTCGCGTCTGCGCCTGCGCTTGAACCTTTGCCCGGGTACCACGTCCCCAAGCCGATGGTCTTCGCGGGTATCTATCCTGTTGAAGCGGATGATTACACCACCCTGCGCGAGTCACTTGATAAGTTGCAATTGAATGACGCGTCATTAACATTCCAACCTGAAACCTCACAGGCTTTGGGCTTTGGTTTCCGTGCGGGCTTCCTCGGCTTGTTCCACATGGAAATTATTCAGGAACGTATTGAACGTGAATATGATCTGGATGTGCTCTTCACCGCGCCTTCCGTGGAATATGAAGTGTTGATGATCGGCGATAAGATCATCACCGTGGACTCTCCCGCTGAGTTGCCCGACCCAAACAAGATCGTCGAAGTGCGCGAACCGTGGATGAATATCGAGATCATCACGCCCACCGATTATTACGGCCCGATCATGGAGCTTGTTACCAAGCGCCGTGGTATTTTCAAGAAACAGGAATATCCCGCGCCTCATCGCGTACAGTTGGATTTTGAAATTCCACTTTCTGAGATCATTATTGATTTCTTCGATTCGTTGAAATCACGTACTAAAGGCTATGCCTCGCTTGATTATCAGTTTCTCGAATATCGCGCCGATAAATTGCAGAAGCTGGAAATTCTCGTCAACGGTGATCCTGTGGATGCGCTTGCGGCCATTGTCCATGAGAAGGATGCGTTCCATAAGGGACAGCGTCTCATCACCAAGCTCAAGGATTTGATTCCACGCCAGTTGTTCGATGTCGCCGTTCAAGCCTCTTCAGGTGGACGCATCATTTCACGTGCGAATGTCAAAGCCACACGTAAAGATGTTCTTGCAAAATGTTATGGCGGCGATATTTCACGTAAGAAGAAATTGCTCGAGAAACAGAAAAAGGGCAAGAAGCGCATGAAGATGGTCGGCAGTGTGGAAATTCCACAAGACGCATTCATGGCAGTTCTGAAATTAGATGACGATTAATTGTAGGGGCGGGGTCACCCCGCCCCTACAATACTATATGGTGAAAAAATGAAAGATATTAAACGCTGGCTTCCCGGGGCGCTGGTTAGTATTGCACTGATCGCGGCCATTCTATATTTTGTTGATTTCCAGACCATGTGGGCTTCGATCCGCGCGGCAGATTATCGTATTTTGCTGGGGTCGGCCATCCTGTCTTTTGTGTGGATGATGGTGCGCGCCAAAGTATGGAAGACCTTACTGCGCGATAGACCAACCTACAAGGATGTTCTCTTCACCACGGCTGAAGGCTATTTGCTCAACAACTTTTTACCCTTCCGTCTCGGCGAGGTTGGGCGTGCATTTCTTTTAAGTAGAAAATCAGGCGGGATGCAGTTTGGCGAAATTCTCCCGACTATTTTCATTGAACGCGCAGTGGACCTTGCCTTCTCTGCTGCGATATTTTTATTTTCACTGCCTTATGTCGTGGGCACAGAAGGTTCCGAGCGCATTGGGTATATTGTTGGCGCCATCGTGCTGTTCGG
>JAVBXV010000225.1 GCA_030824405.1 Anaerolineales bacterium
GAGGTGAACGAGTACGGTCAGATCATCCACTTTTTCAATGCCATCGTAGGTTGATTTTGGCTTGTTGTTCTCGTCAACTTCACCCTTGAAGCCGCCAAAGGACTCTGCCCAAACCTGGAATTCGCCAGATCCACGAGTTGCGTCTGCCTGATCGAACCAGCGATTGAAGTTTGAGATCACGGCGTCAGCATTCAACGGATCTCCGTTGTGGAATGTGACTCCGGGTCTCAGGTAGAAAATGTAATCGAGGCCGTCTTCAGAAACCGAGAAAGATTCGGCAAGGACGCCTGTGATCTCTCCGTCTGTTTCTTTTACCAGAGTTTCATACAGGTATGCGACTGCCGGGTTTTCGCCTGCGTTGGCGGGGTCAAGTTGAAGCTCGCCGCCGGTAACAGCGTTGGTGGGAATGCTGGTGTTAATGACGCTGTTCTCGGTTGCTGCTGCCTCTGCTGTGGCGGTGGCAGCCTGCTTGTTACCGCAGGCGGTCATCAAAAGCACAAGAGCGATTGCCAGTAGCTTCATCGAAGTTCCAATTTTTTTCTTCATCTTCATCTCCTCATAAAATAAATAGTGTTGGTTGAAATTGATCGGATTTTTTGCGCGTGGATGGGTGGGATCGTAAATTTTTATCCTTTCAATTTTTTATCAAGTGAAGACCAGATACCTGCAGATAGTGTGCTGCCTGATTTTCGCTTGAGATTCACTTTGTATATGGCTTTTTCCTTCTCGCCAATTCGAACCAGCCAGAATTGCTGAGTCAATGTTGAAAGCGCTTCATCTAACAGATTACGTGTGAGGCGTTCCTCTTCTGGCATGGCGTCCATGACTTCGCAGAGCCTTGGGTAGGTCATCTGTAATTCGCGCAGCATTATTTTCATGATCTTGCGAAGCGGCGCTGGCAGTTCAACGAGGTCGAGCGGTGTGATGCCGCCTTCCTGTTGTTTGTTCTCGATCTCTTTATTTAACCGATCAAAGACTCCGGGCATGGCAACCTCTTAATATAATTCAGGCATGCTGATCGGCTCTGGCTGCGGCTCACACTCTCCGCACCAGATGACGTTGGCAACTGCCAGACCTTTGGGTGTGTTATTCGCGCCGACAAACATGGTTAAAAATGTGGACATGGTTGAGGCGTGATCCTTGCAAACAAAGCGTCCACAAAATGCGCAGGATGCGCGAGCGGATTCTTCACAGTGCCAGCATTTCATTTGAAAGCTCCTACTTCACGGCCAGAATGGCTTCTGCCACGCCGCGCAACGCTTTGGACCATTCATGATCTGGATAGCGCAGGGAAAATAGATCGTTGCTGGCGTTATCAGCCAGGTCGAAAGTGAGCGGCAAAACGCCAGCCACGGATGCGTGAAATTTTTCTTCGATGTCAGTTTTTATCTGTGCAAAATCATATTTTGGCAGGGCCTTGTTCACCATTAACATAAGGTTCGGCACATCCAGGCTTCGTGCAATGTCGATGGTTACTGAAGTTCCCTGAAGATCCTGATTGTCTGGCCGCAGGATGATGAGCAGAATATCTGATGTGGCTATGGAAAGCAGGGTTTCCTCATTGAGCCCGGGGTGCGTGTCGATGAAAAGATAATCGAGATCGAACTCTGAGATGGTGGTTTGCAGCCCTTCGTTGAGACGGTTGAAATCCACGCCTTCCTTGATGATCTGGCTGATCTCGCGTCCGCGAATACTTGAGGGGAAAAGCCATAGATTTTTTCCAGCCAGTTTTGCACGGCCTTCTGCGCCGCCTGTGTTTTCGCCAATTGGAAAACCGATCTCACGGATCGTGGCTTTCCCATGCAGAAAGTCGTTGATGGTCTTTCCCATTTTGGTTTCATCCAGGCCGAATAAAACATGGATGCCCGGAGATTGAATGTCTGTATCCACTACGCCAACGCGTTTACCCGCCAGCGCTGCCTGAGCCGCAAGGTTGGCGGTTGTATTTGATTTTCCCGTCCCTCCACGGAAGGAGTGAATAGAAACGATTTTTCCTTTGTTCATTGATCCTCCAGAATACATGCTTATTAATTATTGCTGTGCTCTTTTGTCACGTAAATTCTTGGCTTGTTCTTTGAGTTTTGCATAAAATTCGGTGCTGGTAATCTCTTCAAATTCCTGTTTTCTGCGAGATTGATCGATCTCGAAAGTGAGCTGCTCCAGTTGTTGTTTCAACCCGTCTTCACGTTCTTTTACCCTGCGAACCATTGTGAAAAAGGCTGAAAGCAATTGTGTTGCCTTATCGTCATCGGTCTCCGCGTTTTTCGATATTTGCTGGGTTTGGTCGATGAATGAATAATCGCCCTCGGCAATTTTTTGCGACCAATCAATGGCTCTCTCAATATACTTTGTGGAAAAACGCAGGCGGTTCGAATAACTGCGAATGATCGAAAGTGAAACATTTGGGTTTTTATCAAGCAGATCTTGAAAGGCTTCCTGTTTTAATTCGAGCGCTTCTGAATTCTCGATTGCGATCACTGTGGCAGAACGCGGCCCGCTGTCTAAAAGAGCCATTTCACCAATGATCTCGCCAGGGCCGCACTTATTAATGATCAGTTCGTCCCCTTTTTTGTCCTCTGTTACGATCTTCACCCAGCCTTCATTAATGATAAAAAGTGAATCGGCTATTTCGCCTTTTCTCATTAAGACATCTCCAGGCGCCAGTTTGCGAGTGGTCGTGTTTTGGGCCAGCGCGTTGAGCATGTCATCAGAAAGGCTTTTAAACAGCGATGTTTTTTTTAGGTAGTTTTGGATGTCTTGACTCATGATTGCTCTTCTTCCTGCGGATTGGGCGAATCTTTCATCTTTGTGTTGGCTCTGTCCCAAAGACCGCCTCCTTTTTGACCTGTGCGTGATTCGCCGATACGGGTATTGATCGTATCCCAAATTTTTGTGTCCATGTCCATATAAACTGTACGCACGAACATCATACAATAGGAGCCAATTTCATTGCGCAACAAATCCATGTCAGCGCGCAGGCCGTCAATGACCTTGCCGATTTCCTGCTTCTTGTTCTCGCTCGGTGTGGAATCGAGCAGCTTTAGCTTGATCCCGATCTCGGCTTGTTTGCCAAGCATTGCTTTTACTTTGTTCACCTTCTCGGGCCCAAATTGTGCTCCAATTGGCTCCAGTAACAAATCCAATTTTTCAATTGTATTTAAGGCTTTTAATTCGTTTTTTGTAACACGGTTTATATCATCCAGCTTTTCTGCCAGCCAGATCTTTTGTGTATTCATTCCTTGTTTGATGATGAGGACGATCAACCCCACGCCGATAAAGCCAACCACGAAGGCGAAGATCAGGAATGCTCCAGCGCTGACCATGGTGTTGAAACCCATGTGGAATAATATGGAGAACGCGTACCCAAGCAGGATATACATCCAGCCCTTTATGGACTGGTCGCCGCGACGATAGGCGAGTACCGTGCCGATCATTGCGCTGCCCGTGGCATGGATCAGGTTGGTGGAGAATACACGCGCAACAGCCACGGTCAGAGCGATCTCTGGATGGCCAGTGATGTATTCATAATTTTCGATGATCGCAAAGCCGATTCCTGCCCCAAAACCATAGATGGCTCCATCTACTATGTAGTTAAAATCCGCCCGTTGTATAAGATAAATAAGGATGATTGCTTTTAGAAGTTCTTCAATAATTGGAGCAGCGATACGGACAACCTGATCGCGGGTTGCCCAGCCTTCAGCGATTATGGATGTGTTTATTTGTGCGGCCAAAATATAAGCCAGAATTCCCCATAGTAGCGTTGCGAAATTGCGGGAATATTTCCCGGTGCCGAACAGGTCGAAACGGCGAATAATGCCCAGGAAAACAAGAGGGACGATCAAGGCAAAACCAATGGCAATGGAAATAATCATCGGGAAATAATACCGTAACTACAAGTGACTTGCAAGTTAGAAATCAAGGGTGGAATAAAAATTGAAGCGGTAACAATTTAATTAAACTGTTACCGCTTCTCTTTTTTACTTATGCGCTACTAGTAGCCGCGTGAACCAAATTCCTTTGAGGGAGACCACTGAGACCATTTGTCGGTCGCTGGGTTGTTGGTCAACTCGAGGGCATCGGTGCCGCCCTGCCAGTAGGTGGAGTAAATGTTGGGATCACCATCGCGGTTGGATGTAAAGGATACATCTGATCCGCTGCAGTTCCAGCTGGGGGCTGAGTCTACGCCGCCGAAATCGGTCAACTGATATTCGACATTGTTCTTGATGTCGTAGGTAAAGACATCTGTGTTGTCGCCTGTTGTTACTTGATAGGCAATTCTGTCGCCTTCAGGAGACCATGTGGCGTTTCCTGCGTCACCGCCAACCGAGATCTGCTTGTAGGATTTACCCTGGATGTCTGAAACATACAGATCCCATGTGCCGCTGATGTTTACGAAGAACGATAATTGTTTTCCGTTGGGTGACCAGCTTGGATAAAGAACATCATTGGAGAATGATGTAACCTGGTATTCCGTACCTGTTGACACGTCGATGACGTACACGTTCCATGAGCCTGTGCGGTTGGATTGGAAGGTGAGCCAGTTCATATCTGGTGACCAGAATGGGTTGACATCGTCGCCGGTGTCTGAAGTTAATTGAAGTTCTTCACCAGTGTCCTTGTCCATGACGAACAGATCCCAGTTACCGTTTCGATCGCTTTGATAAATAATGGACTTGTTGTCAGGCCCGAACATTGCGTTGATGTTGTTGGACTGAGATGTTGTCAGGCGGGATTGAGACTTGCCGCTGCTGTCGGTCAAATACAACTCTACGTTGCCGTTTCGGGTGCTTTGGAAGACCACCCACTCACTGTTCTGAGAGCGGCTTGGGCGTGAGTCCATTGTGGAGCTGTTGGACAGGTTGATCGGTTCAATGCCTTCTGATCCTTCAACACCATCGAGACGGAAGATTTCAAGGTCACCAGATCGGAATGAATGGAACATGATCCAATTTGGGCATACGGGCTTGTTGTTTTCATATTTCACAGGAGGTGCAGGAGGAACTTGCACTACTGGAGGAGGAGGAAGGATCGGAGGATCGATCACGGGAGGATCAATTGGAGGATCTCCAACGGGTGGATCTCCAGGAGGAGGAAGAAGAATATCTTTTGGAGTACAAACAGGGTCTACTTCTCCCTGAGCTGCACGACAATTTGCGTGAAGGCTGCCATTGACAGGGTTGCCACGGCCATGGTCACCTTGACCACAGGGGAGTTCGCCTGCATCTAAACATGGGTCAGATGGGTCCTGGTTGGAGCCGCGTACATCCACGCCGTCTGGGTTTTGCACGCTTGGGTCACCAGTGCCTTCGCTGCCAGAACCGCCGCCGCTGCCAGTGCCGCCACCAGAGCCGCCGCCATTGCTAGAGCCACCACCACTGTTGTCGCCACCACCGCCGCCGCCGCTATTGTCGCCGCCGCCACCGTTGTTGCCGTTATCACCACCATTACCGTTGTTGCCATTGTTGTTACCCTGGCCGCCGCCACCTTCCAAACCTTGAGAAGGTACACAGGCAGAAAGTGTGAGTGCTAAAACAACCATTAATGAGAAGGCGATAAACGTGTAGCGTCTTAGTTTTTTCGAGTTATCCATTTTTGCTCCTTTTTTGAAATTTCACTTGAAATAAAGTTTATTGAACTTGCGTTCAAATTCTTCCTTTGTTGAAGTCTTGCTATTGTGTTCATTTTTTGTTCATTTGAACGTGCGAGAGGTGATTGTTGTTTTTTAGTTTTTTGGATCTATCCATTTCACTCCTTTTTGTTGGACGTTTGAAATAAAGAATTGATGCGGACTTGCTTTCAGTCTCTTTCTTGAATGACGGCTTGCATCTGTATTTATTTTTTTCGTTTGATCAACAGAGCAATTGCCATCAATCCAATAAGGACGAATGCTAAAGTGATGTTTTGCGGCCTGGTTAGAGCCGTCCCCGTGGTGGTGGATGGGTTGATGTATCCCAGCGCCGGGGAGATGACTGCCACAACGACGAGTACTGCGAATACTCCGATTGCCATTCCAATTTGCGGACGCGACTGGCTGTTCATCCATTCGGTGCTGAATAACGTGCTCCAAAAGGATTTTTTTTGAACTTCCTTTTCGCTTTCCCGTCGTATGCGTGCATTGAGCCGCACATACATCTGCTTTTTTGCAGATTCTTCCAGGGAGGAGGGGGCGGGCATGCTGTTGTGAAGACGTAGTACAGTTTCTTCGAGACCTCGCAACTCTTCGTTTGAGTCGGATGCGCTGTTCTTCATCTGCCCTTTAAGTACGCGATCAGCAAAGTCGCCTAGTTGTTCATCCTGAGATTTTTGCTTATTAATATCTGTCATGGTTATTTGTCCAACTGGTTTCGAAGTGCTGCAACTGCTCTGCGAAAAAGGGATTTTGTGGCTTCCATGTTCTGGTTCATCAATTCTGCAATTTCATTAAACTGCAGGTCTTCTGCAAAGCGGAGCAGGAGCACTTCCCTGTAATTGTCTGGGAGCTGGCTGAGCGCTTTCTGAATATAAATGCGCTCTTCCATCATTTGTGATGTGCTGCCCTCCGTTTTTCCATATGCATCAGAAAGTGGAGCAAGAAGCGGTTCCTGTTTGCGGGAGCGTTTTCTGTAAAACTCAGCCACTTTGTGGTTGGTGAGCGTGCGCAGCCAGGTTCCAAATTGTGAATCGCCACGAAAGGATGAAAGCGATTTTGTGACCGCAATGAATATCTCTTGTGTGACGTCCTCCACTTCGGCTTCAGGGATAACGTACCTGACGCGTTTGTATACATTGGAGATGTGGCGATGGTACAGTGTTTCAAAGGCTTCCTTGTTTCCGTCCTTGAAATGCTGTATCAGGATCTCGTCGCTTGCTTCCTGAATGTCTATATCGGAAAATTGTTTCATAAAGTTAGTAGTCTTTTATCATAAAAAAGGGTTGAGGAATATTTGTTTGCATAATTGTAGGGGAGGTGGGTGGAGGTAATGATGGCGAAATATAACATAAAACCACCCAGTGAAATTTATTGTAATTGGGCGGCAAGGTTGCGGCGGCCGTTTGCGCGGTTGGGTTATCACTTTTCTTTTCTTAAGCTATAATCAAAAAAGGCCTTTCTGTTTATGGCCCAACATAAAACTTGGAGAGAGAAGATGTCCAAAATTATTTCAGTCCACTCTTTTCGCGGTGGAACAGGGAAATCGAACACAACGGCAAATATTGCCGCATTGTTGGCTGCTGATGGCGCTCGTGTAGCTGTAGTGGACACTGATATTGCCTCCCCTGGAATTCATGTTCTTTTTAATCTTGATGAATCAGACATGGCGCACTCCCTCAATGATTATTTGTGGGGCAAGTGCACCATCGAAGAAGCCGCGCAGGATGTTACAGGCCATATCGGCGCAGAAGTAAGCGGCCAGATATTTCTTATCCCATCGAGCATCAAAGCTGGTGAGATCGCCCGCATTTTGCGCGAAGGCTATGACGTTGGACTGCTCAACGACGGCTTTCGTGATGTGATCGAAAAATTGAAACTCGATTATCTTTTGATCGATACTCACCCTGGTTTGAATGAAGAGACCCTGCTCTCGATTGCGATTTCAGACGCATTGGTCATCATCATGCGCCCCGATCAGCAGGATTACCAGGGCACCGCAGTCACTGTAGACGTGGCAAAAAAGTTGGACGTGCCCAAGATGCTCATGCTCGTCAACAAGGTCCCTGCTCAATGGGATGTTGAAGAAGTTCGCAAGCGCGTTGAACAGACCTATGATGCGAAAGTTGGAGCCGTCCTGTTACATTCCGATGAAATGATGACACTCGCCAGCTCGGGTATTTTTTCCATTCAATACCCAGACCACGCAGTTACCAAAGGATTGCGTAGTCTTGTCGACCAGCTCAAAAGCTGAGATCGGTCTCTGTAAAAAGAGCACGTCATGAGCGAAGTCCTGTTTAATAACGCCATCAAGGAACTCCAGACTGGCACGGAAGATATTCGACCATCTGACGTCATCTCCTTTTCTGAGCCACTGCGAACTGCAATAAATGCGATGATCAGGCTTGGTCGTTTCAGCCTGACCGAATTTGCAGAAAAACTTGAGTTCACCCGTGAAGAAGCCAGACAGATCGCAGATATTCTCGTGCAAAGAAATTTGTTCTCGGTTTCCAGATTTTCAAATGCAGAAGAGACATTTTACGAATCACGTCTCACCGCAATGACCCGTCCGCTTTCGCGCCCGCCGTCTGATATCTGGAAAAAAATAGACTGACCTCCAACTCCCCAGCCGCTCTATGCTGGGGAGTTTTCATTTCGGCTATAATGCAAAACATGGCACAAAAACTTCTTTCCCGATACGAAGAACTTAAAGCGCAGGTCAACTTCCATAATTATCGTTATCATGTATTGGATGCGCCTGTGATCAGTGACGTGGAATATGACCGCCTGTTGCACGAGTTGAAGGAGATCGAAGCCAGCCACCCAGACTGGATCACACCCGACTCACCAACGCAGCGCGCCGGTGCCAGGCCTGCCGACCGTTTCGAGAAAAT
Source organism: Anaerolineales bacterium (assembly GCA_030824405.1). Classification (GTDB taxonomy): domain Bacteria; phylum Chloroflexota; class Anaerolineae; order Anaerolineales; family Villigracilaceae; genus Villigracilis. The sequence continues at coordinate 8,521 of JAVBXV010000225.1, forward strand.
TCGCCACCCTGCACCGATCTTAAGCCTGGCAAATGCCTTTGGCGGCGATGATGCGCGCGCATGGCTCGAACGCGTCAAAAAGCTGGACGATCGTGTGGAGCAGGCAAAATTTATAGTGGAACCAAAAATAGACGGATTATCCGTTGTCCTTCATTATCGCGATGGATTGTTCGTGCAAGGCGCAACCCGTGGAGATGGCGAAGTCGGCGAAGACATCACCTCCAACCTGCGCACGATACGTTCGATTCCGTTGCGAATCCCAGTAGCCAGTGATCAATCTTCAAAGATCAGTGTTCCCAGGTATTTGGTCATACGCGGCGAAGCCTATATTCCCATTCAGGAATTTGAAAACTTAAATAAAAAACTGGAAGAAGCAGGCGAAAAGACCTACCTAAACCCGCGCAACACTGCGGCGGGTTCACTGCGTCAGTTAGACCCTGTCTTGACCGCTTCACGACCGATCACATTACTGGTCTATCAAATTGTCCATTCTGAAGGCGGCAAGGTGCCCACTTCGCAATGGGAAATTTTGGAATATCTCAAAGCACTCGGCTTCCCCGTCACAGACGTGGCACGCCGCTTCAATGACCTTGACTCTGCGATCGCCTACACTGAAACCTTCAACGCAGGCCGTGACGATCTGCCCTACGAAGCTGACGGCATGGTCATCAAGATCGATGACTTGAATCTCGCGGCAGACCTAGGATTCGTTGGCAAAGATCCGCGCGGGGCAATTGCATTCAAATTCCCTGCCCGCGAAGTGACCACGACATTAAATGATATCGGTGTGGCGGTGGGGCGCACAGGTGTGCTCACTCCGTTTGCCATGCTGGAGCCAGTGGAAATTGGCGGTGTGGTGGTGGAACGTGCCACACTGCATAACTTTGATTTCATTGCAGAGAAAGATATTCGCGTGGGTGACCGTGTACTGGTCAAACGCGCGGGTGAAGTGATTCCCTACGTCATCGGCCCCGTGGTGGATGCGCGTTCGGGTAAAGAGAAAACCTACAAGCCGCCTTTGAAATGTCCCACATGCGGACAGGCCGTGGAACACTTCGAAGGTGAGGTGGCGTGGTACTGTGTCAACGCAGCCTGCCCTGCCCAATTGCTGCGCAACATTGAGCACTTCGTCTCACGCGGCGCAATGGATATTGTTGGGCTTGGCATTAAGATCGTGGAGCAATTGATCGGGGCGGGGCTGGTCAAAGATGTGGCTGATCTCTTTACATTAAAGAAAGACCAATTGCTTGAGTTGGAAGGGTTTGCAGAAAAAAAAGCAGTGAATCTGCTTGGGTCGATCGAGCAGGCTAAAGGTCAGAGTTTGAACCGCCTGGTTATCGCGTTGGGAATTCATGGTGTGGGCGAAGTCATGGCGGGCGATCTATCCCGCACGTTTGGCGATCTGTCCGCATTATCAAAAGCCAGTGTGGATGATCTGCGACAGATCGAAGGTGTGGGGCCAAACATCGCCGAGTCGATCGTGGATTGGTTTGCACAGCCGACCAATCAAAAACTTTTGAAGAAGTTGAAGGCTGTTGGCTTGTGGCCTGAAATGAAGAAGAATGAAAAGAAAAAAGAAGGCGTTTTCACAGGCCTGACCTTTGTTGTGACAGGCACATTGCCAACTTTATCGCGTGACGGCGTGAAAGAATTTATTGAAGGCAGCGGCGGCAAGGTGACCGATAGCGTGAGCAAGAAAACCAGTTATCTTGTGCTCGGCGAAAACCCTGGCTCGAAATTTGAAAAAGCGAAATCATTGGGGGTGAAGGTTATTGACGAAGCTGAATTGCGGAAGCTCGTGGGCTGAAATTTTCGCTTCTTCCCATTCAGCTAGACAGAAACTTTCCCCTAGACTAAACTTACGACATTCTGCTCCGGAGGCACTTAAATGGATATCAAGAATACAGACAACGCGGCTACCAGACGTATCACCGCTCTGCAAACTCGCGTAAATATGATGAAAGACCACAATTATTATTTCTATAACCAGCCTGTTCAAGAGATTTTGGAAGGGGCAAAGGTTCGGGTTAATGGACGTATCATGGGGATGTACGCTTCCTACTCCTACCTTGGGCTGGTCAACCACCCAAGAATTAACGAAGCTGCGAAAAAAGCTATTGACCAATGGGGTACGGGTACGAACGGCGTCCGTACACTGGCAGGGACGTTGACCCTGCACAATGAACTCGAAGAGACGATCGCCAATTTCAAGCATACTGAAACTGCCATCACCTACACTTCTGGCTATGTCACCAACCTGACCGTCATCTCCACTTTGATGGGCCGCGGCGATTACGTCTTCTCAGACAAGATCAATCACGCCTCGATCGTGGACGGTTGTTTGATGTCTGGCTCGGAATTCCGTCGCTTCCGCCACAATGATACAGAACACCTCGAAGGCCTGTTGAAGAATGCTCCTGCTGACGTTGCCAAACTCGTCATCGCAGATTCGGTCTTCAGCATGGACGGCGACATTATTGACCTGCCGACCACGATTGCAATTTGCAAAAAATACAACGCCTGGTTGATGATCGACGAAGCCCATTCGATCGGTGTGCTCGGTAAAACTGGCCGCGGCATCGAAGAATATTACGGCATCGAAGACGGCATCGATATCAAGATGGGCACACTCAGCAAGACCATCCCTTCTGTGGG